>JBQCEI010000547.1:0-2038 GCA_051960375.1 Aureliella sp.
GAGCTTCATGGCAGGTTCTAGGGAGGCAGAGCCTCCAAGACAGCCCGTTCCCAGGCAGAGCCTGGGACCGAGTAGTTTGCATCGAATCGGCGCGTGAAAGCGTGGGGGTTTTGAGGTTGCTAGGGACGGCTGCTGCAGTGATCTCTGAGCTTCCGCGACATTTCTTCAAGCTCGCTATTGAGCCGAGCGCGCCGCTGGCTAAAGTCGAACGTGTCAGCGCTAGTCGCGGGCTCTGATCGAGGACTGGCATCGGCCGGTCCGCTGCTCGGCTCTAGCGCTCAAGGAAACCGATTCGGTAAGTCCCAGTACGGATGTTGGAATTTCAGGAATTGTCATGAGCAACGCACCCTTCCCTGCTGCTGAAGAAGAGATCGATCTACTGCTGCGCAACGCCCGGCTGCGCGACGAGTTGGAGCCCTACGTCGACGAGTCGTTTGACGTCGTCGATGCACGCAGCATGACACTGGCCGAAGAGAACGAATTCCTGGAATCGATGCTCGCCTGGGAGCGCGCTCCGGCCCTTCCAATCAGCCGCTGGTTTGAACCGCAGTTAACCCTCCCGCCTCCCGACAAACTGGACGATGACGTGCTAAGTACCATCCTCTACGACACGATCGATCGTTTGTTCTCCCGCCGCATCACGTTGCAAGATACCGAGCACCTCTCCGACCGCCAGCTATATACGCTGATCTATCGCGACATCTTGCCGAGCTGGGAAAAGAAGGTCGATCTGCCGGGCAACCGCCTATCTTGGCGCTGCCTGGACGACAGCGACACCGACACGTGGCTGCGTTACTACGCCACCGAGTCGGAACGTCTCCAGTGGCTGGAAACCAACGAAGGCCCGCTGCCCGCCGCCGAACCGCTGCCGTATCCCCGGCATCTGCCCGGAGCCGATGCGTACTAGCGAAGAGCCTTTCGTGTGGCACTGGCTCTGCCAGTGTCTTCTGGTCGAAGTACCAAAGTCCGATTCGGCGATAAACGTTCCAACGCCAAATGGCCTTGCGAAAGGCCGACGCATCTCGCACTGACCCCTCACCCCCCGGCCCCCTCTACCCCAAACGCGGCGAGGGGAGACAAGAAAAAAGCTGCGCTCGCCTTATAAAACTCTTCTCTCCCCGCGCGCCTCGCTTCGGGGAGAGGGATCGGGGGTGAGGGGGCTTCAGAAGTCAGTACCACCACGAAGTTTTCTCATTGCAAGTTCATCCGCACCATGCCCCAAGCATCGCCAGAGCCTGCGAGGACCGTTGCTGACATCGTTCAGATGATGGAGCAGATCGCTCCCAGCGCGCTCGGTGAAGCATGGGATAACACGGGGCTGTTGCTGGGAGACATGGCCGGTCCTGCCAGCCGCATCATGACTTGCTTGACGCTGACGCCCGAGAGCGTTGCCGAGGCGATCGAGGGCCGCGCGGACCTGGTCATCAGCCATCATCCTCTGCCGTTCAAGCCGCTGGCGAAGATCACCACCGATACGCTTCCAGGGCGGCTGGTGTGGCAACTGGCCATTCATCGCATCGCGGTGTATAGTCCGCACACTGCGTGGGACTCGGCGATGGACGGCATCAATGCTCAGCTGGCCCGCAAGCTTTCGCTGAGCGACATAGAGGTGCTGATCCCGAATCCTCAACACGAACTCGGCGCGGGACGCTGCGGTAGACTCGCCAAGCCAGCGGAGCTTGCGGGCATCGCCAGTAAACTGTCGCAAGCGATTCTTCACTGTCGCCCCCGAGCTGTGGCCACCTCGCGCGCGATCAACCGCGTAGCCCTGGCCTGCGGAAGCGGCGGCAGTTTTCTCTCGGCGGCCGCGCGGCTCGATTGCCAGTTGCTCATCACGGGCGAAGCAACTTTTCACACTTGTCTCGAAGCGCAAGCGCTCGGCGTAGGCCTGCTGATGATCGGCCACTTCGCCAGCGAAAAGTTCGCCATGGATCAGCTCGCCGCCCGCCTGGCCAGCGCCCTGCCCGGCGCAACCGTCTGGGGCAGCGCACGGGAACGCGACCCGGTCGTTCCTTTGTAACCCGACGCGTAAGCGAGG
>JBQCEI010000548.1:0-4214 GCA_051960375.1 Aureliella sp.
CAGAGTTCTTAGCAGATTGATAGCAACAGGCGGGGAGCAAAGCGGGGACACTGCATTATAGCCGTCGGGATTTTCGAGGCGCCCCGCGCTGTGGCGGTTTTTCCTCTGTTTCAGGGTGAACTCCTCCGCACCTTCCGCGTCCTCCGCGGTAGAAAACGGAGTCTTTACCCCGGGCGGGGACGGCCTCTCAACTTTGCCAATTTTCCCTGGCCGGAACGATAGCATGGCGGATCGCCGCAATCGCCGTGCGGACTGTTTGGAGTTTGCCGCCGCGGAGCCGATAAGAGCCGAGCGCGGATGCGCCTGTGCCGTGGGTCTCGTTAAACAAGGATTGTGGCATGCGAGCCGAAAGAAGCTACCGAGGTTGGATCGTTTCGATGACGGTGGCTGGCGTCGTGACTTACTTCGTTCTCGCTGTCGAGCGCGATTTTCGTTTCTCGACCGCACATCTTTCCAAGTCGCCCGCCGGCGACATGCTGACCGGCCTGCGGGGCATCTGGGTAGGCAGCGATCCGAGCATCGACGTTTCCGAGAGCGCCCCACCCGAGCCGATCGCGCCGGCGGCTCCGTCCAATGGCCGCCCCCATCACTCCTCCGACCGAGACCTCGCCGGCCTGCTGAGCGCGCCGCCCGAACCGGTGGCGACGGTGGTTCTGCACGCACCGACGGCGATTCCCGATATGGTCGCTCTGTCGATGAGCGACGCCAAGCAAAGCGACGAACTGATCTCCGCGATTGATAAGGCCTTCGAAGCGCCGATTCGCGCAGTGAGCCTGCAACGAGCCAGCACCGAACCTGCCACTACCATCGACGACAGCCGGCTGGAAAGCTTGCTGCCCGGCGCAGCGATCAAGGGCCAAGTGCCGACGCCGGTCGCGCTGCTGCGCCAGCTCTCGCTGCTCCGCACGGCCGCTTCGCCGATGCATGCTGTGTCGCGTGTCTCGGTCTCGCCGATGGGACCGGTTCAGGACTGGATTCAGGAAGTCGAAACTCGGCTGCGTCGCGTCGTCTTCGAACAAGGGCTGCTCGATCCGCGCACGCCTGGCGATCTGGAGGAGCTCGTCGCGCTGACCGCGCGGGCGCACTCGTTGGCTGCCAATCTCGATGCGCACGCTTACGCCGTGCAAATCGGCGCGACGGCCTATGCGGTCGAGCGCCGCGTCCGCTTGTGGCAAGCCGTTTCGCAGTGCCTGCAGAACGGACCGCGCTACGTTCATTCCTATTCGCCCGATCAAGTCGCTCGCGAGAAGGTGGCCAGCATCACCCGCCGCGTCGCCGCGGAGCTGAAGAAGTCGAACGATGAAGCGGCTTGGCGCAAGTTTCTCCGCATCGACGACCTGCTCGCTTGGAGCAGCGATGCCAGCAGCGACTGGCAGCGCGGCAACGAACTGGCGACCGAGGTGCTCACGCGCATGACGTGGGAACGTTTGACGCCGAGCCAAAGCAAGTTTCTCTCAGGACCGAACTTTGCGGAGCTGACCGAACGCCTGGCGCCCTGGGCCGCTCAGCCAATCGATTACCGCCAATTGCTCAGCGACATCGAACAACTCGAAGACGACCCGATCAATCGCTGCCGCGCATCGCTGGCGCATACCGTGCAAGTGCTGCGCGTTTCGCCCCAGCCCGAACAGCGGGCCGTCGCCGAAGCGATCAACGACCACTACCGCAACGCCAACATCCGCATCGCCGTTTCGTCCGAGTTGCTGCAGCGAATGGTCCCGCAAGAGAGCGTGCATGCTCGGCCGGTGCGCCAGCGCATCCTCGGCGCGGACACCAAGGGCAACAGCCAAGTGCGCACCAATCTCAACGTGCGTCTGGTTCCCGATCCGAATGCTTGGCAAGTGGAACTGGACCTGGTTGGCAACATGGAAAGCGCCACGCACAGCAGCAAAGGTCCGGCCGTCTTCCATCAGACTTCGATCGCCAAGATCAACAGCACGCGGACGATCCGCATGGACCTCGGCGGCCTCAAAGTCACCGCCGATCCAACCAGCGTCGACACGCGTCAATTTCTTAACGGGATGAGCACCGACTTGGACCGCCTGCCGGTCGTGGGCGATTTCTTCCGCGCACTGGTCCGCGAGCAGTTCGATCAACAGCGCGGCGTCGCTCAGCGCATCGTACGCCGCATGATCGCTGAAGAAACCGATCAAGAACTCGATAAGCAGCTGCACGCGCAGATGGGCAAGGCCGAATCGCAACTTCAGCACACCTTTATCGGACCGCTTGAACGCCTCAAGCTCAACCCGATCGTCGTCTCGATGAACACGACCGAAGAACGGCTGACGGCTCGCTATCGCGTGGCTGGCCCCGGCCAGATGGCTGCTCATACGGCTCGTCCGCGAGCCCCCGGCGACAGCCTGGTCAGCATGCAGATCCATCAGTCGGCGATCAACAACGCGCTGAGTCAGTTGGGACTGAGCGACCGCGATTGGACGCTGCAGGAACTGTGCGACAAGCTGGCCGATGTGTTCGATCAATCGCCTTGGCAGTTGCCCGAAGAGGCACCGCGCGACGTGACGGTCCGTTTTGCTCCGTCGCGTCCGGTCACCGCCGAACTGGTCGATGGCAAAGTTGAACTGACGATGCGCATCGCCGAACTGAATCATCCCGACCGCAACGTGCGCTTCCAGCGCTTCATCATCAAAGTCAGCTATGTGCCGGTCGCCAGCGGCCTGCAAGCTTCGCTGGTGCGCGATGGCGTGGTGAGCGTCGATGGACCGCGACTGGGCTTTGCCGAGAAGATTCCGCTGCGTGGCATCTTCGGCACCGTGTTCTCCGCTAACACGAAGGTGAACCTGGTGCACAGCCAGTGGCAGGACGATCCGCGGGCTGAGGGGCTCGCTGTCTCGCAAGTCGAAGTGCGCGACGGCTGGCTATCGATCGCCGTTTCCGATGCCGCTTCGCCGCACGCCGCCCGCGTCGCCGCCGCGGCACGCGAGCAGGTCATCCAGTAAAAAGTCTTTTTCACCGCGGAGGACGCAGAGAGCGCGGAGGAAGAATTCTCTTTCAGCCGAGCGAAACCGCTTCATCGGGCAGCAAGGTCGGGATATCGTCGGCGACGCGATAAAAATACGTCGCCGACTCATTCACCAATCCGCCCTCGAACGGCTCTTCCAGCGGGATGCCCTTGTGGCTAAAGAGCTCCCGCTTCTCTCTCTGTGTGCGCAGTCGCTCGACCACAGCCGCATCGGCCACTCGTAGTTTCTCACCGCTGATCGGGCAGCGCAAAATCTCGACTAACCAATCGTTCATAACCGGTTTTCTTAGTGTCTTTGTGTCTTGGTGTTAATCGTTACTTCTTGCCAGCCTTGATGCCCGCCGGGATCTGCTGGCTGTCGTAGCGCCAGTTCTTCACAAAGGCGATCAAGTCGGCCATCGACTGGCGATCGATCTGCGATTCGAGGCCCTCGGGCATCATCGACACGCCGGTCGCTTTCATCTGTTCGATTTCCGAACGCGGAATGACATGTCGTTGGTCGTTCTGGCCGCGAATCACCACTTTGTCGGCCGTCTCTTCAGCGATCAGCCCGTCGACCGTCCGGCCGTCGGTCGTCAGCACGACGAAACGGAAATAGTTGTTGTCGATGGCCCGGTTCGGGTCGATGATCGAAGTCAACAGTTTTTCGGCCGTTTGCACGCGCGAGTCGGAAATGTCCGGGCCGACTTGCGTACCGATCTGGCCGATGCGATGGCAAGCCGCGCACTGTTTGGCAAAGACTTGCTTGCCGCGAGAAACGTCGCCAGGCAGTTCGAGGCAGCTCATGTAGTCGCGCAGCACTGCGGCCCGATCCGAATTCAAGATCGAACCCAGCTGTTTTTCGAAGCCCGCTTTCAAATCCCCTTTGGCGCGATCGGCAAAGCGCTTCAGTTCGACGGCGCCGAGTTGTTTGGCGTTCAGCTTACCCGCTTCGAGCGCTGCGAGCATTCGCTGCTGGCGCTCGGGCTTGGCCAGCAGCAATTCGATCAGCGTCGGCCGCAGGGCCGGTCCAGCCTCGGCGACCTCGGCGACGAGGAACTCTTCGCACTCGGGTGAGTCTTGCTCGGCCCACGCCTTGATCGCCTGATTGCGAAGCGTGCCGTCTTCCGACTCCGTTGCCAGCGCCTTGATCAGTTCGCGATCGCTTTTGCGCGGCGACAGGCCCAGCAGCTCGACCGACGCCAAGCGCACCGTCGGCGCGGTCTCCGGCAAGCGAGCCAGTTCGCGAACCTTG
>JBQCEI010000549.1:0-4590 GCA_051960375.1 Aureliella sp.
GAGACCCAGCCAACCAGGAACCGAAGCCTGGCGCGACATGAGCGCGGCGATCAAGAACAATGCGGCGTCATCGTCGTCAGCGAAGTTACAGTTCGCGGCGCCGCGGCGGCTCTACATCAGTCGCAAGTCGGCCTCACATCGCAAGCTGGCCAACGAGAAAGATCTGGAGCAGCTCTTAAGCCGCTTCGGTTTCGAATCGCACTGCTTCGAAGATTGCGACGTCGCTCGCCAAATCGAGCTGATCAGCGGAGCTGAGATCGTCGTTTCGGTCCACGGAGCGGCGCTGGCCAATTTGATCTTCGCGCAGCCCGGAACGCGCGTCGTCGAGATCTGTCCGCTGGGGCGATATAACACCGACTGTTTCCCACGCGTCAGTCATAAAATGGATCTCGATCACGTCAGCGTGATGGCCAAGAGCACGCGGCGTCGCCAGCTCCTGGAAGTGGAGCTGCACGACGTGCGGGCTGCCTTCGATCTGGTCGGGCTCAGGGAGCGTCCTCGGGCGAAGCTCCTGCCGGGGTCGACCCGCCAGGCGCTGGACCATTCAGCTGAGGCGACTGGGCCGCGGCAGCGCCGGGCTGCATAGAACCGGGCTGCATAGTACTGATCTCGAGCCCAGCCGGACCGCGCTGGGCTTCGATCGCCTGAACTTCTTCCGGAGCGATCTGCGGCCGCGGCGCGGCTGGATTGAACGGTCCGTTGCCGATCGGCGCCGGCCGGTCGATCGTTTCCGGATGCTCAACCGGTGCAAAGTACTGGCCGCGGAGGAACGCATCCTGGTAAGCCGGCGGAGCCCATTCGCTCTCGCTCAGGCCGACCTGGCTGTAGTTGAGCAACGAGCCCTTCTCGCGATGCAAGTCGCGAAGCGCAAGCTGATAATCGGTCAGCGAGCGGAAGTAGGCACTGGTGCTGAGTGCCAACTGTTGCTGAGCTGCCAACAAGAAGCCGATGTTGGTCAGACCGGCGCGATAGCGATCTCGCAACACTTCGGTCTGCAGACGGTCGGCATCCTGGCGGTTGTAGTTGGTTTGCAGGAGCTGGTATGCGCGGTCGATCTGACGCGAGGCGTTGCTGAGGTCGTGCGCAATTCGCAGCTCTTGTTCCTTGAGCATCGATTGCTCGCGAGCCAGGTTCCACTGCGCGTTGGCGATGGCGTTGCTGGCCGCTCGCAAACCGACCGGATAGCTCAGTTCCACGCCGGCTTGCCATTCCTGGAAGTTGCCCGTGAGGATGCTTTGATACAAATTGTCTTCGATGCGGTTCACGCCGAACCGCTGGCTCGGATCGTTCGAGCCGATCAAGTGTTGGCCCAAGCCGCGATAGCGGTACAAGGTGAGCAAGTCGAGCCGCGGGCGGCGGTTCAAGCGGGCTGCGATCAGTTCCAATTCGCGGCGCTTGATCGTCCACTTCTGGCGGCGAATCTCGGCGCGACGCATCAACGCATCGGCAAGAGAGCTGTTCCAGTCGTAAACCACCAAGCCCTCCATCGGCTGCTGAACCGGCTTGATCAAGCGACCGTCCGACGGTGCCAAGCCGAGCAGATAGCGCAGCCGCTGTTCGGTCGCGTAGAGACCGTTGGGGCCCGAGAGCGATTCCTTCACAAAGGCATCGAGCTGGTAGTATTGCGATCGAGATTGGGCTTCGGCGTCCGCTTCACCACCGCGTGCGCCGATGCGCTGCTTCTCTTTGACCAGCTGCCACGTCAACAAGACGTTATTGCGGCCCGACACCTGCGCTTGCAAGTTGCGATACGCATAGTACAAGTCCCAGTAAGCGGTCTCGACGTCGTTGACGAAGTTGATCACGCCGAGCTCGAAGTCGGCTAGCGAGATGTCGGTGTTGACGCGAGCGATCAGCACGCCGTTGTACTGGCCGACGAACTGAGTGGGACCTGCGATCCGGTTGTATTGGACACCGCCGCCTTGCAATAACGGCTGACGCCATTCCGCTTCAAACCAGCCGGTATAGTCGGCCGGAACCAGACGCGATGGCGTGTTGTTGCGGTCGTAGATCACGTTGTGGCGGACGGCGAATCGAGCACCGGTGGCGGTTCGCTTGGCCAGTTCCGACGTGAAGGTGCCGGTCGTCTGTTGGAATACCGTCGGGAAGAAGGAAGCAAAGGTCGGGTTGACGCGGACGTTGCGCGGCTGGTCGTTCTTATTCCAATAAAGTTGGCTGTTGACCGTAGCATCGAAGGCCGACAAAGCCGCTTCGACACCTCCGAGCGGATTAGTCTCGATGACCGCTGGATCGAAGCGCGATCGGGCGGCGCCCGGCGCTTGGACGACGCTCGCGCCGAGCGAGCGCAAGATATCCGCCCGCTGCATCGCCATGTGCACCGCCTCGTCGAGCGTCATCTCCCAGGCGGGAATCTCCGACGGGTTGTCGGTCGTAAACGGCGGCGGAGCTTCGGCCGCTTCGGCAGCCAAACAGGACTTGACGCTCGGATACTCGATGCGGGTAGCGTAGTTCTGGTAGTAACTTTCGCCGACCGGTTGGGGAAATTCAAAGTGGCGTTTGGCTGAACAGCCGTTCAGCGCCAAGGTAAAGGCGCATAGCAATCTACCGAAACGCTTGATTCTTCGCCGTCGCATCCTTGCTGACCTTTTTCGTCCGAGTAGCTGCGCGGGAGTGGTGATCGCATATCACCCCCGCACTCTAGCCGAAGACCGACCGAAAAGTCGATCTCGTCATAGGTCCTATCGGAAGAACGATCCGCAACTCTGGAACGCCGAGCACAAACGTTACCAAGCAAACGCCAGCTACAACTGGCACGATCGCTACGACCGCTACAGTTTAACAGCCTGCATTGCTAGCAACCTCTCTGCGTCCTCCGCGCCTCCGCGGTAAAAATAGGCGCAAAAAAAAAGGGCCGGCGCAAACGCGCCGACCCTCGTTGATTGCGGAACTACGATCCGATGGCGACGAATCGCGAACCGGCTTCGGTCTTCACCAGGAGCAAAACGCCCTCGCCGCTCTTGTGGCCGGACAGCAGCTCTTGGGCGTCGGCCAGGTTCTTCACCGGTTTGCGGTTGATCTGCGTGATGACCATGCCGCTTTCGAGTCCCGCCCGAGCAGCGGCGCTGCCGGGGGTCACTTCGGTGATGACCACGCCGTCGGTGCTGCTGAGCCCCAAGTGGTCGGCTACCGCCTGATCGAGGTTCGACAGGTCCAGGCCGAGCGACTCGAAGGCCGACGATTCGGAGTGCTCGTCGCTGCCATGGCTAGAGCGAGCGCGGGCTTCGAAGTTGCCCGGCTGCTCTTCAGGCACGAAGTTGACGGTCATCGATTTGCCGCTGCGAACCAGTTCGACCGGATGGGGCCGGCCCATCTGGGCACGCTCGACCAGCAACTGCAGTTCGCGCGGGCTATCGACTTTCACTCCCGCAAACGAGCGGATCACGTCGCCCGACTGCAGACCGGCCTTGGCGGCAGGCGTATCGGGATAGACGTCGGTCACCACCACTCCTTCACGCGGCTTGACGTTGAACTGCTTGGCCAAGTCGGCCGTCACCGGTTGGATGCCAACGCCCAGGTAAGCGCGATGCACTTCACCGTTCTTCACCAGTTGGTCGCTGACCCACTTGGCCAGATTGCTCGGCACGGCGAAGCCGACGCCGTCGTTGCCGCCGCCGCGCGAGGAGATCGCCGTATTGATGCCCACGATTTCACCGTCGAGGTTCACCAGCGGACCACCGCTGTTGCCCGGATTGATCGCCGCATCCGTTTGCAGGAAGCTCTCGCGAGCGTTGATGCCGACCGAGCGATGCGTCGCGCTGACGATGCCCGCGGTCACGGTGCTTTCCAGTCCGAAGGGTTGTCCGAGAGCCAGCACCCAATCGCCGACTGCGACTTGATCGCTGTCACCGATCGGTGCAGCCACAAGATCGCTGGCGCCGGAGATTTTTACGACAGCGATGTCGGTCTTGCTATCGGTCGAAACCTTTTCCGCTTTGAACTCGCGACCATCCCACAAGCGCACGAGCACTTCGACATTGTCGCCGCCGGCTACGACGTGATTGTTCGTGAGGATCAAGCCCGACGGATCGATGATCACGCCTGAACCCAGGCCTTCGCTGGGAGCTTGCGGGCCCTGCGATTCGAACTGTCCTCCTTCGGGGACCGAGAAGCCTTTGAGCATGTCTTCAAAGGGAGTTCCCGCAAAAGGATTTTGCCCGCCGGGGAAGCTTTGCGCTTGCCGGCGTTTGTTATGCGTGGCCGGCGTTGGCTTGCTCTTGGTTTCGATCGTTACCACCGCCGGCAAGACTTTGTCGGCTGCGACGCGAAAGGCGATCGACAAGTCTTTGGCAGACGATACCGCTCGCTTGGCTTCGGCTGGAGAGACTTCCGGAGCGGTGCTGGTTTTGTAGACCACCGGGGTGGCCTTCACTGCGGCATCGCCGTGAACATAGCTGCCAACCGCAGCTCCAAAGCCCAACATGCCGGTCAGGGCAGTCGCGGCGATGAAGTTGCGCAGGCTGAATTTGCTTTTCATGTTCTGGTCCTTCGTGTGGATTTTGAGTCCGTAAGATTTTTGAGTCGTCGGTTTCGTTCGATTCCCGA
This sequence comes from Aureliella sp., assembly GCA_051960375.1. GTDB lineage: Bacteria > Planctomycetota > Planctomycetia > Pirellulales > Pirellulaceae > Aureliella. The sequence goes on from JBQCEI010000549.1 coordinate 4,564, forward strand.
AAGCCGGATATTGGTCAGTGGTCATCT
>JBQCEI010000550.1:0-2714 GCA_051960375.1 Aureliella sp.
CCACCGCAAACTTCCATGATGGTCCAGCGCCGGCGGCAAGTGGCGCGAATCTTTTGGACCAGCTTTGCAGCCAGGCGAGGATTGCGGAAGTCATCGACGAACTTCATGACGCATCTCCACCGAGTTCTGCTTCCACTTCGGCCCGCGTCAGCGCGGCCAGCAACTTCGTAGCCTCTGCCGTATCGACGATGCTGATCGCGACGCCCGCATGGACGATGACATAATCGCCGACCTCTGCCTCGGGGACGCACGACAAGTTGCACACGCGCCGGACTCCTAAGAACTCGACTTCCGCCTGGCAAAACGGCGACTCGCGCTCAAGCCAGCGCTTGACCTCGCCCGGGATGGCTAAACACATCGTTCTCGCTCCAGTTGGGCACACGCGACCGCGAGCTGGCCTGCCGCCAACCCGCCGTCGTTCGCCGGGATCGTGCCAGGAAATGCGAACTCGCGACCAGACATTTTTTCGTTGACCAGTTCGACTAGCATCTTATTCTGAAACACGCCGCCGCCGAGTACGACTGGTAGGTCGGGATGGAGCGAACTGATTTGCGCGATTCCGCCAGCCAGCGAGCGATGGAAACGCATCGCGATGTCGCCCCGTGGCACTTGCAAGTCCAAGTCCCTCAGCACCCCAACGAGCAGCGGACGCCAGTCGAGCTGTTGCACCGGCGGTAATTGATCTTCGTGAGTGAGAACCAGAAAAGGGTAAGCGCCCTGGGCATCCGCATGGCAAACATCTTCCAGCATGGCCGCGAAGTGTCCTTCATAACCGATCGTGCCCAGGCGAATCTCGGGATCGGGCAGGACGAGGGCGGCCACAGCATCGAACAATCGGCCGATGCTGGTCGATAGCGGCGAAAGCTGGCGATGGTTCGCGATGCGCTCGATCTGCGCTTGCCCGGGGAAACGCTGCATCGCCGATGCAGCCGACTTTCCAAGCTCGTGCAACATCGCGGCCGCAATCCGCCACGGTTGGCGAATCGCAGCTTCCCCTCCGGGTAAAGACAGCGGTCTCAAACATGCCGTCCGCTGAAACTCCGTTGCAGTCGCTAAGAAAAACTCGCCGCCCCAAAGCGTGCCATCTGAGCCGAACCCCGTTCCGTCCCAGGCAATTCCCAACACTTGCCGCTCGAGCCAGCCGTGCTCGACGAGGCCCGCAGCGATGTGCGCGTGATGGTGCTGCACCGCGATGCGCCGCGCTCCGGTTCGTCGGCAGTACTCTTCGGCCCACTGCGAAGTGAAGTAGTCGGGATGCGCATCGTGGACAACCACTGTCGGCTCGGCGCCATACAGCTGGAGCATGTCGATAACGTGGCGCACGAATCGTTCGCGAGTGTCGAGCGAATCGAGATCGCCGATGTGCGGACCGAGAATCGCTTGGCGTCCGTTGCTCAGCGCGATCGCCGCTTTTTGATGACCACCGAGGGCCAGGATGTGCGGCAACCGGCGGAGCGTCGAAGGATCGACCGTAACGTTGATCGGCAGTGGCGCAAAGCCGCGAGCCAAACGCACAGTCGCGCATCGGCCGGCGATCTCTCGCGCGACGCTGTCATCGATCGGCCGAAGAATCGGGCGATCGTGATCGATGAAATGATCGGCCACCGAAGCGAGCCGGTGTTTCACTTCATCCGGATCATAGGCTAGAGGTTCCCCTTCGACGTTGCCGCTGGTGACGACCAGCGGCCCGCACGCTCGAGCCAGCCAGACATGCAGAGCTGTGGTCGGCAACATCAAGCCGATCGAGTGCAAGTTCGGGGCGAGCGAGTCGGGCAGCGCCCCGTGGCGCTGACGCAGCACGACGATCGGTCCTTGAGGACTCGATAAAAGTTGGCGCTCGGCCGGGCTGACTTCTGCAATGCTCTCGGCGCTCTGGCAATCGGCGACCATCACGGCCATCGGCTTGCTCATGCGACCTTTACGCTCCCGCAGCCTTGCGATCGCCTCGGCATTTCGGGCATCGACCAGCAACTGGTATCCGCCGACTCCCAGGATCGCCAAGATCTTTCCATCGGCCAAGCAGTCGAGCGCGGCGCTGATTCCACTGACTAAAGGGCCGCAATCGGGGCAGGCGATCGATTGCGCGTGGAACCTTCGATCACTGGGCGATCGATATTCGGCGAGGCAATTCGGGCAGAGCGCGAAGCCGGCCATCGCGGTGCTCTCGCGCTCGTACGGCATACGCGCGATCATCGAATAACGCGGCCCGCAACTGCTGCACGTTGTCAGCAGATAATCGTGCCGTCGATCGCTCGCGTCGGCCACCTCTTCCATGCATGCTTCGCACACGACAATGTCTCGTGGAACCGGCGTAGCTGCGAGATCATCCGCCGAAGCTGACACGATATGGAAAGCGTCGGCCCTCGCTGGTGCAACGCTCATCACTTGCTTGCTCGCAACGCATCCGTTCTCAGGACATACCGCTTCGCAGCTCTCGACGAATCGCTCGAGAGATTCCCGAGCGCCTTCTACATGCACTTCAACGCCCGCAGCCGAGTTGCGCACCCAGCCGTGAAGACCGCACGCACTGGCAAGTTTGGCCAGCGCCGGCCGATAGCCAACCCCTTGAACATTGCCGGCCAGCAGCACTCGCGCGGCGCACACAGCAATGTTTGGTGGTGGCTTTAACATTGGGTGTATCCTAAGACCTCGTGCGATCGCGATAGCGATCACCTGCGATAGCCTGGGGTGCCAACCCCAGGGATCTCAGGCGC
>JBQCEI010000551.1:0-4173 GCA_051960375.1 Aureliella sp.
CCGCTATCTCGGCAAAAACGGCGAAGCCAACTTGAGCGAAGCCGATTTCATCTTCGCAGTCAGCGACGGCATGGGAGGGGAACGCTCGGGCGAGTTCGCCAGCAAGATCGCGATGGAAAAGATCACGACGCTGTTGCCGCAACAGTTCGGTCTGTCGGAAGATCGCTTGCTGGCCTACAGCGACTCGATTCTGCTGGAGCTGTTCACCGCCATCCATCGCGACATGACCAAGCTCGGACGCTTCGATGAGAACTGCCGCAACATGGGCGCGACGTTGACGCTCGCCTGGTTCCGCCGCGGCCATGTGATCTTCGGCCACGTCGGCGACAGCCGGCTCTATCGCTTGCCTGCTCAAGGAGGCATCGAACAGATCACCGAAGACCACACGCACGTCGGCTGGCTGCAGCGCAAGGGAGAACTGAACGAGCGCCAAGCTCGCATGCATCCGCGCAAGAACGTCTTGGCCCAAGCGCTCGGAGCGGGCCATCAGTTCCTGCGGCCTCACATCGGCTCAATCAAGTACCAACCCAACGATCGATTCGTGCTCTGCAGCGATGGACTGAACGAAGGCTTGTGGGATCGCGGCATCGAAGAGATCGTCCGCGAGCCCGATGGCGATACGCCGGTTGCGCAGCGGCTCGTTTTGACTTCGGTTGCTGAATGTGGGCGGGATAATGTTACGGCCGTCGTCGTTTACACCGACTAATACTCGTTCCCAGGCTCCGCCTGGGAACGCAATGTCTTGCAGGCTCCGCCTGCTGGGCAGCGACTAAACACTGCGGTGGTACGGGCAGCAACCAGGCCGGCATGTAGGTCGGCCTTCTCGGCAGGTGCGGGGAGGCAGAGCCTCCAAGACAGTGCGTTCCCAGGCGGAGCCTGGGAACGAGCGGTGCGGAGATCGCTTATCCATTCAACAGCTGCGGTACGGCTTGGCCTTCGGAGAGTTTGAGGGGGCGGCCGATGGGGGTCATCAGTTCTTGCGCGTAATCGATGCCTAGTGCGCTGAGCAGCGTGGCGTGGAGATCGGCGACGGTGATCGGATTGGCGGTGAACTGTGTCGGATCATCGCTGCGCGTGTCGGGGTCGGGCGAGGTTTCGCCGTGGACCATTCCGCGGCGCATTTTGCCTCCGGCCAGCAGCACGCTGAAGCCGTGCGGCCAGTGATCGCGGCCGCCGGCGGGATTGATCTGGGGCGTGCGCCCGAACTCGCCGCCGCAAAACACGATCGTGTCTTCGAGCAGATCGCGGCGCTCGAGTTCGGCCAGCGTTGATGCCAGCGCCGGATCGAGTTGTTTAGCCCGTGCGGTCTGCAACTGGTGGTTGGACACGTGCGAGTCCCAGCTACCGAGTTCGACTTCGACGCACCGCACGCCACGCTCGATCAAGCGAATGCCGGCCAGGCAGCCGCGGCCGAATGGATCGTCGCCAAAGCTGGCTCGCAAATCGGCGGCTTCTTTCGAGATGTCAAACGCTTCCAATTGTTCGCTGTTCATCATCGCCACGGCTCGCTCGGTGGCGGCCTGATGCTGCGTCCGCTGGCGATCCATGTCGACGAGCCGACCGCGGCGGAACTCCGATTCGAGCGTTCCCAACAGCGGTCCGACGCGCTGCTCGAACCGCAGCTTGTCGACGCGGGTGGTCAAGTTCGGAATCGGCTGCTGCGGGTCGTGCATTTGGAACGCGTCGAAGCTCGGCCCCAAGTAACCGCCGCGGGCTGGCCACTGGCCGGCCAGAATCGAGATGTGGCGCGGTATCTCGAGATTGGATGGTTGTTGATGACAGAGCACCGCACCGATCGACGGATGCACGATCGTCGGCTCGGGACGCCAACCGGTTTTCAGCGTGTAAGTGGCTCGTTCGTGATCACCTTCTTTGCTGACGACGCTGCGCACCAAGCACGCGCGATGCATTTGCTCGGCGGTCTGCGGCAACGTATCGGCGATCTGCAACTTGGGCACCGAAGTGCGGATCGCTTGGACCTCGCCGCCGATCTTCGTCCCCGGATGCGGATCGAAGGTTTCCAGTTGGCTCGGACCGCCCGCCAGCCACAGAATGAGCAGCGACTTAGGCCGCGACGCTCGGCCGCTTTTCGCTTCCGCGCGGGCCAAACGCTCCGCCAGGACGGTCAGCCAACTTGCGCCGAGCGTCGTCATCGCTTGGCGGCGTGAGAGGTGCAGTCCAGGCATGGAAGTGGTCGCGTGGTTGTGGTTTAGGTTTTAAACGCGGAGGCGCGGAGAACGCGGAGGAAAACTCTTTAATGATTCCATGAAAACTCGGTCGTGTTGAGCATCGCCCAACAAACATCGCCGATGGCTTTCGCGCGCGCATTGCCGCGTTTGTCGCCTACATAAGTGACGAACTGTTCGCGCTCGCGATCGCTCGGATAGCGATTGAGCACCGATAGGAAAACCAGGTCGATCGCTTCGGTGTCGTCTTTGACCAGCGTGGCGATGCGCGTGCCGGCGTTGCCGACGAGGTCGACCTTGGTGTGCTCGGCAATCATGTTGCCGTTCATCATCAGCAAGCGCTGCGGGATGGTGATCGGATCGGAATCGAATTCATCTTCGCCGCGATCGCCGTAGCGACGGACGAATTCTTGGCTCTCGCCGAACGCTCTCAGTTGGACAAAGATCGAGCTTTGATCGTCGATCGCCGTCAAGCGGCAAGCTTGGGCGATGCTGCTGGCGACTTGATCGGGACGGAGTTGCACCAGCGGAAAGACTGCCCAGGCTTGCTCGTGTTCGGCGGTGACTTCGAAGTCCGCTCGACTATCGCGCTGGAAAGCTGCCGTGTTGGCGATGAGCGCAACGAGTCGCCGGAGCGAGAAGCCGTGAGTGACAAAATCGTCGGCCAGGATATCGAGCTGCGGCGGCAAGTCGCCCACCAGCGGAATATCGTCGACCGGTTCGACAAGAGCCCGGCCGAACATCAGCGCCCACATGCGATTGACGGTAGCTCGCGCAAAGGCGCGGTTGTCGCGATGCGTGACCCACGCGGCTAGCCGCTTGCGCGGTTTTCCTTCGGAGGGCAACAGCTCTCTGTAGAACGGCACGCCGGGTTCGACCGTCTCGGTTTCGGCAGCATCGAGGAACTGGTATTCGTATGCGCGGCCGTCTTCGCGGATGCCGCGGAACACGGGCTCCGGAGCGGCGGTGCCTGAGTAGAAAGCGGCCAGGCGATGGAAGTCGTGTTGCGTTCCTTCGCGCGGCTCGGCCTCGGTTCCGAAATTCGTTTTTTGCAGCACGTCATCATGGCACTGCAAGCAGTCGATGCGCATCGCCAGAAACGCTCGGCTGGTGCGACCGGCCAGGCGGATCGGATCGACTCGCCCTTTTTTCTGTTCGTCCATCGTGGCGGTGACGAAGTTCACCGCCGGCGTATCGGTCCACAATCCTTCCGAGGCGATCATTTGCCGAACGATCTCGTCGTAGGCGGTTCCCTTGGCGAGTTGTTCCGAGAGCCACGTGTTGAACTTGCGACGGCGAAAGAGCACAAAGGGGCCTTGGTGTGTGCCGACACAAGCCCGCGCGATGCGCTGGCTGAAGTGATCGGCCCAGCGCTGGCTCGAGAGCAGATGTTCGGCCCACCAAGCGACTCGCCGCTCTTCGGGAATCTGTTCGACGGTGCGGATCTCTTCCAGCGACATGCCGCTGCCGACCAGTGCCAACGAAAGCCGTCGACACACGATGAGCGCATCGGCTTTCTCAGCCTGCTGCAGACCGGCTCGCTCGATCTGCTGCTGGGTAGCCAGGTCGACGCGCTCGAGCGTTTCGCGAAAGCTGGTGTCGTGCGAGAAGTGGAAGCGACCCGCCTGGGAGCGGATCTCGGGCCTCGCTCGCAAGCTAGCGCCGAGGACGCCGACCGCAAACAGGCCGACGGCCAGCATGGGTACCCACCGCCATCGCGATCGACGGGGGGCTGAGTTATCGGCAGCTTCGACTGGCACCATCGGGCTCGCCTTAGTACGTGTTGCTCAAGCCATCGGCAGCAACTGGGTATTCGAACGCAGCGGGAGGATCTTGGCAAATTAAATTTCGTCCCGCATCAAGGCGTCCGGTCGTTCTTGCGGACGAACAATCTCGCTGCTCCCGAAGCCCCCTCACCCCCGCGGCGCGGAGCCGCGGACGGAGCAAGGGGGGGAAAAAAATTAAAACAAAAAAAAAAATAAAAAAA
>JBQCEI010000552.1:0-2054 GCA_051960375.1 Aureliella sp.
ATGACGTCAAACGCTGCGATTGAAAATGTATTTGCCGAGCTGCTCGAACCGAAGCGGGCGACACCGGCTGCTTCGGGTGGCGCCCGTCAGCCGCTGACCGACGCCGTGCTGATTGAACAGCTCATCAGCAGTACCCGCAGCACCTTTGCGACCATGTGCGGTATGCAAGTCGCCATGGATGGTTCGGCCAGGCGCGGCTGTCCGGTGAATTACTTCGAATTGAGCGGCGTCGTCGGCATTGTGGGCGCTGTGCGCGCGACCGTGGCGATCAGTCTGCCTCGCCGCTTGGCGTTCCAAGTTGTCGAAACCTTGACCGGGAGCTGCCCTACCGATATCGATGCCGACGTGATCGATTCTGTTGGCGAGTTGGCCAACATCATTGCCGGCGCAACCAAGCGCGGACTCCACGATGGCGGGCTCAGCGACCGTCAACTGGCCCTTGAGATTCCGACGGTCATCTTTGGACCGGGCCACCGCGTGGCCTTTAGCGCGAACATGAACTTGTACGTTCTGCCGTTCCTGAGCGACTTTGGAGCGTTTCAAGTAGAAATCGGAATCGACACACGACAATAGGCCGCCCGTTTGCCACTGGCCTTGGAGGCCCGCGCGTAACTCACAACGGCCCGCCCTCCGGAATTGCAACCGGTGGCTCGATTTATCTTTTGGTAGATACAGACAACGAATGATCAAGCCTGATGCCCGCCGCATATTGGTCGTGGACGACATGCCGGCGATCCATAACGACTTCCGCAAAATCCTACAGTGTGGGCCGGAGCAACATCACTCGCTCAATGCAACTCGCGATCTGTTGTTCGGAGAGGCCTCGAGCCGAGAGCCGATTGCGTGGCGCGTCGACTCGGCGCATCAGTGCGATGAAGGAGTGGAAAAAGTTCGCCAGTCGCTGGCCGAGGGCAAGCCGTACTCAGTAGCCTTCATCGATATGCGGATGCCCCCGGGAAAAAACGGATTAGAAACCACCAAGCAGATTTGGCAGCTCGATCCCGAGGTCCTGGTCGTTCTATGCACCGCCTATACCGACTTCACCTGGAATGAGATCGTCGACCAGCTCGGCTCGTCGGATCGGTTCTTGATTCTGAAAAAGCCGTTCGAGACCATCGAAGTCCGCCAGATGGCCTTGGCTCTGTCGGAACGCTGGAACGTCGCCCGGACTGACCCGCTGACAGGCGCACTGAATCGACGATCGCTGCTCGAGTATCTCCGCCGCTGGTGGCCTCAATCGCGCACCGACGACCGACTGTGCTGCGCCATGGTGGACCTCGATTGTTTCAAGGCAGTCAATGATTCGTGTGGCCATCAAGCTGGGGATGCGGTGCTGGTCGAAACGGCCAAACTGCTGAGAGAACATGTCCGCCCGCAAGACGTTGTCGCACGTTACGGCGGCGAAGAATTCTGTGTCCTCATGCAAGACGTCGATGAGCCCGCGGCAGCGGCCTGGGCCGATGCATTTCGCCAGCGGCTCAAAGGCGCGGCGATCGAACTGAGCGACCGGACGTTGCATGTTACAGCGAGTATCGGCGTCGCTCAGCGGACTTCCGACACTGCTACCGCTTCCATGTTGATGGCCGCCGCCGACCAAGCCTTATATGTTGCCAAGCGCACCGGTCGCGACCGCGTGATTGCGCATTCGGGCATCACGCCGCAAAGCCCGAGCGCTTATCGAAGAAAGGATAGGTGCGATGCGCTGGGCCCGAGCAATCATGGCATGTACCAGCCGGAGCTCAACCTCGTCGAGCTGCTTTGTGAATTGCAAGACGAATGCGGGCGCTTGCTGAAAGTCGTCGACGGTGAGCAGTCGGCCGATTCGGTACCGGTCAAAGAACACGTGCACAAAATGCATGACCGACTGACGCAGGCTATGGAATTGCAGGTTCTTTTCGGGTGCTAGGGGGGTCGCACCAAGAAACAGCCGTCTTCGCCCCCCACGGGGCCCCAAAAAAAAAACAAGGCGGGGGGTAGCCACAAGGGCAGCAGAGCAAAACACCCAACAAAAAATTAGAATCACCCCATTTGGGGTTTACCAATTTATCGCTGCG
>JBQCEI010000553.1:0-2132 GCA_051960375.1 Aureliella sp.
ATACGCCTCGACGGCTCGCACGGCTTTGATGAACTCCAGCCCGTCCATCACGGGCATGTTCCAATCGACCAGGACGACGTCCGGCAGGCCGAGCTGCATCAGCTGCTCCAGCCGATCGAGCCCTTCGCGTCCGTTGCCCGCTTCGGTCACCTCGTAGCCCAGGCGCTGCATGATGTCGCCGATGATCCGGCGCGTGGCTCGTGAGTCGTCAATTACTAGAGCTCTCATAAAGAGTTTTTTCCTACTAGAGATGTCATAGCGGCCGCTTTTGAGGAGCGTCGGTACCAAAGTATGAAAGGCGTCCCGATCAGTCCGAGCGCGATGATCACGGCGAGCGCCGGCGCTGCCACTCTGCCGGTGAGGGCCAGGCAGCTGCAGCTAATCGTGATGCTGGTCCACATGCCGAGCAGCCCAGCGACGCGGGCGCGGAACGGGATCTCGCGAGAGCCGTCGAGGAACTGCGTGTAGCGTCGAAAGATGCGGCTCGACAGCAGTTTTCGCTCGAGACCCGGATGGCTCTTGGCCAGCAGAAACGACGCCCCGAGGAGCGGCCCCGTCGTCGGAACTCCCGGAAGAAAGATCCCGACAAAGCCAATCGCGACCAGCATTAGGCCGAGAACCAGCATCAGCGTTCGCTTGATGCAATTCGAAGCATCGCTCGGAATGCATGCCAGCGTTGCTGGTTGGCTCGAGCGAGAGAGTTGATGGGTATGCACTACGCTTCTCCTGGCTCGATCGCAGAGCCGCAGTGAGATGATTCGGTGCGGACCATGCGCCGCAAGTCCATCACGTGCGGATGCAAGAGCTGCTTGAGATGACGATGGATGATGTAATGAAGGTCGCCCGATGCGGGTGAGTCGTCGCATGCCAAATGCTGTGAAATGCGCTGTGGCAGTTCTTCCAGGTCGAGATAGAGCGACTTGAGCAACGTCTCGAGCGGTCGCTGAGCAAGCCATCGATCCCAAAGCGCGAGTTCTTGCTCGATAGCCGCTTCGACGTCAGCGATCGCAATTCGCCGACGACTCAGCTGCTCGTCCTGGCGTTGGGATAGTTCATCGATGCCGACGATCCGAATGCCAGGGAGCGAGCAAGACTCGACATTGGGTGGCATGCCAGCGTCGACGACTAATTTCCACCCGGGATCGTACATGAGCTCGGTTGCTTCGAGCATCGATGCAGTGATGACCGGCTCGCTCGAGCTGGTCGCCGCGACGATCACCGCCGCCTGGGCGATCGCCTCGGACAGCTGCGACCATGGAAGCGCTTCACCTGAAAACTGATCGGCCAGGCGTTGTGCCTTATCTAGACTGCGATTGATCACCAGCAGTCGAAGGGAGCGGTTGTGCGCCAACGACCGGGCGACACCCGCGTTGATCGTGCCAGCGCCAATCAATAAGACGCAGGCAGCCTTCGCTGTGGCTTCGCCCCGCCAAGCCGTGATCGTCTCGCAGATCGCCGCCGCAACACCGGGCGAACCTACGCTGATGTCGGTCTCGCGTCTGACGCGGCTGCCGAGACTCAAGGCTCGGCCGAAGGCTTGTTCCAGATAGGCACCCGTGCTACCGGCTTTGCGGGCCATCTGGAGCGATTGTCGAATTTGCTGAATGATTTGCGTATCGCCGAGGACCGACGATTCGAGTCCACAACTGACGCGCAGCACGTGCTCGTAAACGGCCAAGCCGCGCTGGAAGCGAATCTTGTCAGCGGTCAGCATCGTTTCGAAATGAGGGCAGTGGCTGCAGATGACTGCGGCCAGCGCGGGCAAGACGTCATCCGATGGCGCGGCCGCCAGGTAGAACTCGGCGCGATTGCACGTCGAGAGCATGCAGAACTCGGCGCCCGGAAAGCGCTGAGCGACCGTCGCATGCAGCCCGACCATCTGCTGGCCAGGCAGCGCTAAGTGCTGCCGCTCCGACGCAGCCGCCGTGCGATAGCTGGCGCCGACGAAGAACAAGTCTTTCGTCGGTGCGCTGATGGACTTACAAGGTTTGACCACGATCGTTTTCCGGTTGGTGAGGAATAGCGGCCTGTCTGAAACGTCCTGAATCCCGAGCCCCTCACCCCCCGACCCCCCCCCACCCCAAAAAAAAGAAAAAAAAAAACAAAAAAAAAAAATCAAAAAAATAAAAAAA
>JBQCEI010000554.1:0-2289 GCA_051960375.1 Aureliella sp.
GCGATTTGATTGAAGCGAGCCCCTTGTTCCATGTACGGCATCAGCGCGATGAACGGGCTCCGCCGATAATAGTTGGCCTTGACGCGGGCCGGGTCGGCGCTGATCGTGTAAGTCGTGCCACCGCGCCGCGGCGGGACCGCCTTGTAGACGTCAGCGTAGTTGTGAATGGCCAAACCATACTGCTTGAGGTTGTTGCTGCACTGCATCCGCCGCGCAGCTTCCCGAGCCGCTTGCACAGCCGGCAAGAGCAACCCGACCAAGATCCCGATGATCGCGATGACGACCAGGAGCTCGACCAGAGTGAAGCCTTCCGTCCGAAATAGGCTTCTGCGTTTCATAAGCACGTCTCCAAAAGATAAAAAGGAAAAGAAGGCCGGCCGCGCCAAAGAGAGCTTGCCAGCCGGTAAATCGAATCGATAAAAAAATCGATAGATTAAGACGGCGTTATCTTGCAAGCTCTGTGCCACCCTGCGAAACTGAAGAGCACAGGTCAAAAGCGGGGGTGATATTCCCACGGATGCAAGCTGCTTTCGAAAGGTGTTTGCGCTCGCGCTGGAAAACCTTTTTGCTTTTTGTCAAAACGCCAAGCAGGTACGCGTCGCACACTCTCTGGTCGCCGCATGGTCTTCGCGGCGCCCGCGGTTAAAAGGGTGCGACCCAAGCAACGCGGAGTTCGCCCGTATGGAATCCTTGCTGTTGGTTGACGACGATCCGAGTGTTCGCAGCGCCATCGAAGAGCAGCTCGCTTCCTAGAAATTGCGACTGCTGGTCGCAGCCAACGCCGATGAAGCGATGCAGATCTATCGGCATCAACGACCGGGCTTGGTCTTGATGGATATGGGCCTAGGTTTCGATGGTGGCCGCGATCTGTTTGCCGAGCTGCGCGCCTGGGATCGCAAAGCCCTTGTCGTGTTCACCACGCAGCATGGCTCGGCCGATACGGCGATCGAAGCCATCAAGCTCGGCGCGTTCGACTACCTGGTCAAGCCACTCGATCTGCGCCAGCTCGAACAGATCGTCGAGCAGGCATCGAAGATCAATCGCCTCATTCGCCTCTCGGGAGCCGTCGAAGCCGACGCGCCGCACGACGAAGTCATCGATCGCTTGGTCGGCACCGGACCGGCGATGCAGTCGCTGTGCAAACAAATCGGCCGCGTCGCTCCGCAAGATGTCAACGCGCTGCTGCTGGGCGAAAGCGGAACGGGCAAGGAACTGGTCGCTCGCGCGATCTATCAACATAGCCAGCGCAACGAAGCTCCATTTCTGGCGATCAATTGCGCGGCGATCCCCGAAGCGCTGCTGGAGAGTGAAATATTCGGACACGAAGAAGGTGCCTTTACCGGGGCAAGCCGACGGCGCATCGGCAAGTTCGAACAGTGTCACAACGGAACCATTTTCCTGGACGAAGTGGGCGACATGCCGGCGGCGACGCAGGCCAAGATCCTTCGCATCCTGCAGGACGGCCAGTTCCAACGCGTCGGAGGCAACGAGACGCTATGCGTGAACGTGCGGATCATCGCCGCCACCAATCAGGACCTGGCGCAGATGATCGACGAGGGCAAGTTCCGCCGAGATTTGTTTTATCGCCTTCGCGGCGTCACGCTGCACTTGCCGTCGCTCCGCGAGCGCACCGAGGATATCCCGGAGCTGGCTCATTACTTCCTGCAGCGGTTCAATCGCCAGCTCGGCACTGCCGTGCAGTCGATCGCGCCTGAAACGCTTCGCAAGCTGCAAAGCTATCGATGGCCGGGCAACATTCGTGAACTGCAGAGCGTCATCCGCGAGTCGCTGATCGTCTCGCGAGGGCCGACGTTGCTGCCGGAATTCTTGCCCGTGGAGATTCAAGAGGGAAGCGATCGCCAAAGTGAAACACCGCCGAGCAACGAAAGCGAAGATTTTAGCGCGTGGCGCGACTTGGCGCGATTCATTGATCATTCGCTGGCATCGGGCCAGCGAAATGCGTATCACGAAGCCCTGCACCGCTTCGACCGGCTGATGATCACGCGCGCGATGGCGCTGGCTGGCGGATTGCAGTCGAAGGCCGCCGAGCTCCTTTCGCTCAGCCGGCCAACGCTCCGCGGCAAGCTGAAGGTTTTGCTGAGGGAAGACGCGTGTGCGAGCGGTCTCAGTCCGCATCTCGACGCCCATGCCGGCTCGACCGCCGAGCCAGCTTCCATGGCAAACTCAGCAACGGGTTAGCGTGCCCGGGCTCCGTTTTTACCGCGGAGGACGCGGCGAGCGCGGAGGACATTCCAAGGAGGAAACAGCAGCCCGGGCGGTGGACCGGCT
>JBQCEI010000555.1:0-5579 GCA_051960375.1 Aureliella sp.
GAAGCCTGAAGCCTGAAGCCTGAAGCCTGAAGCCTGAAGCCTGAAGCCTGAAGCCTGAAGCCTGAAGCCTGAAGCCTGAAGCCTGAAGCCTGAAGCCTGACGCCTCTCAAAAGGATCTCTCGTATGGCACTCGTTAGCCGGTTGGGTCGTATTCGCGGTTGGCTGGCGCTGGCGGGCGCTTGGACGCTGTTGGGGGTATGTGCTGCTCCCGCGGTGCAGAGCCAGGACAAAACCTCACAGGAGCAAAAGGAAACTTCCGCCGAAGACAAAGCTCAGGTTGCGCTGCTGAAGGATTATCCGAAGCTCCGCGACCTCGATACGCACTGCCCGTTCACGCCGCCCGAATCGCTCGAGGCTTGGAAAGAGCGCAGCCCGCAGGTCAAGCAGCAGCTCTTGGTCAGCCTCGGCCTATTGCCGATGCCCAAGCTCGATCCGGTCAAGCCGAACATCTACGGACGCATTCCGCTGGATGGCTACACGATCGAGAAGGTCACGTTTGAAACCCTGCCCGGTTTTTACGTCACCGGCAATTTGTATCGCCCCGATCCAATGCCCGAAGGCAAAGTGCCCGGCGTGTTGTGCCCGCATGGTCACTGGGCGGAAGCTCGATTCTTTGACGTGCCGGAAGCCGAGCGGAACTAGTTGCTGGCCACCGGCGCCGAACGCTTTGACAGCGCCGCTCGCAATCATATCCAGGCCCGCTGCGTGCAGTTGGCTCGCATGGGCTGCGTCGTGTTTCACTGGGACATGATCGGTTACTGCGACAGCCAGCAGATCAGCTTCGATCGCGCGCATCGATTTGCCAAGCAGCCGCGCGAGTCGGAAGTGACCGACGATGGTTGGTTGCTCTTCAGCCCATTGGCTGAGTCGCATGCTCAGTCGGTTCTCGGCCTGCAAACACTCTCGGGTATTCGCGGCGTCGATTTTCTGCTCTCGCTGCCCGAGGTCGACAGCCAGCGCATCGGCATCACCGGCGCTAGCGGTGGCGGCACGCAGTCGTTCATCACGGCGGCGGTCGATCCGCGCATCGCCCTGGCTTTCCCAGCGGTGATGGTGAGCACGGGCATGCAAGGCGGCTGCACTTGTGAGAACTGTTCGGGCCTGCGAACCGGCACGGGTAACGTCGAGATGGCTGGCTTGATCGCACCGCGCCCCTTGGGAATGACCGCGGCCGACGACTGGACCAAGACGATGCCCACCGACGGTTTTCCACAACTGCAACAGCTCTACAGCCTGTTCGGCGCCAAGGACAAAGTCGCCTTGTTCCCGGCCGTTCACTTCGGCCACAACTACAACCACGTCGCTCGCGTGTCGATGTATGGCTGGATGAACAAACACTTCAAGTTGGGCTTCAAGGAGCCGGTGCTCGAGCGCGACTTTGAGTGGAAGGGCAAAGACGATTTGCACGTTTGGGACGACGAACATCCCAAGCCCGAAGGTGGCGAAGCGTTTGAGCGCAAGTTGATGAAGAGCTTCCGCGATAACATCTACGCTCAGTACGATCAGTGGCTCAAAGACGGTAAGGCGGAAAAGCTGGCCGATACGCTGCGGCAGGGCTGGGAGGTTTGTCTCGGGCTGACCAATGCGCCGTTGACGAAGGCTAGTGTGAAACCTCTCGATGTCCAATTCGGACGCTCCTTCTTGATTAAGCTCGCCTCAGACAGCGATGGCGAGTGGATTCTGCACACCAATGATCATGGCAAAGCGAACCTGAGGGTCCGCATGAGCAAGAGCGCTGACGCGAGCGGTGGAAAGGCGATAGAAGCCAGCTACACGTTTGCTCTGCTGGGCCAAACCTTCGGAGCCGACGGAGAAATCATCGAACTCGAAGAGCAACCGCTGGTCGGCAATCCGCGTTTGGCGGCCGCTTATACCTACGGTTACAACGAGCCGCTGTTTGCGCGTCGCGCGCGGCAGATCGGCGCGACGCTTCGCTGGCTGCAAGCAGAACATCCGGGCGCGACGCTCGTTGTCGAAGGGCGGGGGGCCGGCGCTGCCTTGGCGGCTGCGGGCGCCTTCTGTGCTCAAGCGGACGACGACAAGCAAGACGCGCTTCGCTTGCGGCTGGCTCCAGCCGGTTTCCGCTTTGCCAGTGTCGAATCGATTCGCGATCCGAACTTCTTGCCCGCTTCGGCGCGGTACCTCGACCTGCCCGGGTTGGTCAGTTGCCTCGCTGGCTCGGTTGAGATCACCGACAGCGACAAGGACGACTTCGCTAAGCTGAAGAAGTAGAATACCGAAGAGTTTTACCGCGGAGGCGCGGAGATTTCCCTCGTTCCCAGGCTCTGCCTGGGAACGCACTGTCTTGCAGGCTCTGCCTGCTAGAACCTGCCACTGAGGTATGCGATTGGGCTGGGCTGCTTGCCGGGTGCGGCGAGGCAGAGCCTCGAAGACATTGCGTTCCCAGGCAGAGCCTGGGAACGAGCGTGGGTCCGGCGCTCTTAACTCAGCAGTTCGCGGATTGGCCCGCCGTCGACGATTTTGATGGGGCGGCCTTCGTCGGATATGTTTTCTTTGTGCGGGTCGACGCCGACGGCGGCGGTGATGGTGGCGAGCAGTTCGGGCACCGTCACCGGGCGATCGACCACTTCTTTGCCATCGTCGCTCGTCTTGCCGATGATCGCTCCGCCGGCGATCGAGCCACCGGCCAGTGCGCAGCTCCAGGCGTCTGGAAAATGATCGCGGCCTCCCATGGCGTTGATCTCAGGCGTGCGGCCGAACTCGCCCATCCACGCGATCGTCGTCGACTCGAGCAAGCCGCGCTCCTCGAGTTCGATCATCAGCTGGCTCCAGCCCAAATCGAGCTGCTCGCTGAGCGTCTTGACGATATTAAAATTGTCCACGTGCGAATCCCAACCCAGACCGGGGTTGATTCCGCTGAGCGAAACTTCGATCACCGGCACGCCGTACTCGACCAGACGTCGAGCCATCAAGCAGCCTTGCCCGAACGGCGAAGTGCCGTACGCGCGGCGCACCTCGTCGCTTTCCTGCTGCAAATCGAAAGCGCCGGCCAGTCGGCTTTCCGCTAACTGCATCGCACGGCGATAGACGGTGTCGTGAGTCGCCGCGGCGCCGGCCCGTTTGCTCGCACCGTAGCCTGCCTGCAAGAGATTCCAGTACGCCTTGCGCCGCGCGAGCCGGCTTTCGCCCAGGTCGTCGGGCGGCAGCAGATTGTCGACTCGCAAGTCCGCCGGTTCATCGCTGGCAGGTTCGGAGTCGCGGCGCGGCGCGGCGGGATTGAAAACTCGGTTGCCGCCGACGGTCAGCGGCTCGCGGGCCGCGCCGAGAAAACCCGCGCTGAAGGCTGCCGGGTTGATGAACGAGTTGGGGAGGATGCTGACGTAACCGGGGACATCGGAGCTGTCGTCGCTGAGCTCCTGAGCCAGCGAGGCGGGGAGCGAAGGGACTTTTACTGGAGCGCCCGGTCGATGGCCGGTGCGCACGAGGAAGGTTCCGCGGCTGTGGTCGCCTTCTTTGGTTTGCATCGAACGCACCAGCGCCAAATGATCGGCCAGTTTCGCCAATCGCGGCAAATGTTCGCTGAAACGCATGCCCGGGACCGCCGTGGCGATCTCTTGGAAGCTGCCGCCGTTGGCGTGGCCGGGCTTCATGTCGAACGTGTCGAGCTGCGACGGACCGCCCGGCATCCACAGCACGATGAGATGCTTCTGCTTGCCGGCAGAGCGCATGTGAGCCGCCAGACACTGACTCCAGCTCGAGGCCGCTCCGGCCGAGACGCCGAGGGCCAAGATCGATCTGAGGCAATCGCGTCGCGTGGTGCGCATGATGACGGTCCCTTCAATGGCTGAAGTGAGTAACGAGCCGTCAGGACATTTTACCGCGGAGGCGCGGCGAGCGCGGAGGAAAACTCTTCTTTGTTAGAAGATCACCTCGACGTTATCGCGGAGGATCTGCCGGCCGAGCTGGAGGGCTCGGTCTTCGCTCCAGCCGTTATCGCAGACGAAGTGGCTGGCCAGCACGCGAGCCAGGCAGCGCTTGAACATCTTGAACTTCGGCAGCGCGAACTCGAGCTTGTACATGTCGCTGTAGTAGCCGATCTGCTTGTTGCGCGGAATCGCCTCGAGCCGGGCTTGCAGGTCGCGAGTGATGAAGCTCGGCGTGTTGCTGTACCACCAGTGCCCGTTGGTGACGACGTTGGGGAAGATCCACGCGTAGCTGACCAGTTCCTGATTGGTCACGCTGGCCAGCACGGAGATCGGGAAGGTGACTTGCGGGAAAGCGTTGAACAGCTCGCGATACTGAATCAGCGACACGCGGCTGTCGTACAAATCTTGACCCTGGTAAACGCCGGCGGGATAGACCGCGCGATTGACGCCGATCATCAAATCGAACGGCAGCTTGAACTGAGCGCAGTAGCGAGCCAGTTCCCAGAAGATCCAGTAACCCAGCGCGCCGCGATTGGTCGCATCGCTTTCTTCGCCCGATCGCAGCACGCTCGCCAGCGCGCTTTCGGCGGCGGAGTCGCTTACGGCGGTTGGCGTGAAGTGCGGCGGCAAGCTGATCGCGCAGGCGCGGGCGCCATTGGCCGTGAAGTGTTCGAACAGCCGCCCGATGGCTGCTCGCAGATCGGTCAGCGATTGCACTGCTCGACCGGTGCACTTGGCCAAGCGCTCGCGCACCGAGCTCTTGACGAAATGGAATACCAGGTCGTCGGTGCGCAGACAGGGAATGTAGCGCTGGGTATCGAAGCCGGTCAGCGGGTCGTCGAAATCGTTGGTCAGGAATACCGCCTCGAGCCGCGAACGCTCGAGCACCTGCGTTTCCCAATCGGGCTGCTGCATGGCCCGCAGAGCGCTGTCATAGAGTCCTTCCCAGTTGGTGCTATCAATGCGGTCTCCTTCGAAGCCGAACAGATCCCGCGACAGATCGACCAGCCAGCCGAGTTGAGCCGTGTTGTCGATGTGCTTCAGACCTTCGACCAGCCGCCCGACTTTTTCCTTCGGCGAAATCCCCGGCTCTTCGATTCGCTCGCGCGGCATGCCGGCCGAATGGGCCAGTTCGGTGTAGTAGTGATAGCCGAGGATATCCGCCAAGGTGTCGCTGGCCGGCCGGTGCGGATTGATATGCGTGTGAGGATCGATCAAAACCAGGCGGTCGAGTTCGGCGAACAGGCGTTGCTCTAGCTGCTGCGACATGGCGCTTTTTTCAAAAATTCCGTGTGGACGATCGGGAAGGAGAACCGCGCGGCCGGTGCCGGGGTTTAGTAAGTCGTACCAAGGACGCGCACCCGGGCCAGCGATAGAATCGCCTCAAAGCTCAACGCAAGAACCGCTCGCCGGCGGGCTGTGTCGGTATTTCGGCTGGGCGCGGTTGCCATCGGGGGCGAATCGACGCAAGTTTAACTGGGCAGCGATTAGTTCGAAATTGGGGGCGGGTGGAAACTGGGGGCGGTGTGGCACTGGCTATGCCAGTGTCTTCGGCTTCGAAGTTGAAGGGTCAGTAGGTCCGGTGAAGCGTCCCAGTGCAAGTCCAGCTTCGGTCGAGGAATGTCGCGGGACAGGTCGCCATCGGAGCGGTGGTTGTGGGCGTGAACGCGATAAACTTCGAAAAAAGAGCAC
>JBQCEI010000556.1:0-2318 GCA_051960375.1 Aureliella sp.
CCCCTCGGCCGACTGGTATTTCCAGCCCCAGTACTCACGCGGAGGAAAGGCCGGGGTGCAACCGTTCGTGCCGCCAGCGACGTCTTCGTAGCCAGCGCGGTAGCCCGCGCAGAAGTCGTCTAGGCAAGCCTCGTTACAGAACTGATGTTTGTGCCTGTGCCAGCTCTTGGAAGACATCGCGCTGTAGCGGAACTTGCCCGCGGCATCGTTCCACACATCGCTGTAGCGCAGACTTTCGGCGAAGTTGTGAACCAGGCTGCAGCCGGTAGAACCGGTGGCTGCTAGCGCAAAGGCCAAGGCAGCGGTCCGGAAAACCAGCAAGCGTGACGGAACGAGTCGCCCCGTGCGAGTGGTTCTCCGCAGCCTATTGTCCGACCTCATCATGATTGCCCCCAAAGATATGTACCTGGCAACGCATGCTCGAGCACGGCTGGCGGCCGCGCCGGTCCTGCGATCGATTCTTTCGTTAGCAACGCGGGTCACGCCCGGTACCTGCCATGGGGAAACAACGCAGTTTTCCCCAACTACTAACTAGCTCTTTCATCGCCTTACGCCCGATGCCGAGTTGAGCAATTCTCGGATTTATTGGGGTTGCACTAGTCGTCTCACGGTCGGGCCACTTTCTGGGGCCCGCTTGAGCCCCCTGGTGCGTGCATTTGCGCAAGTGGCAGGTACTCTAAGACAAGATCGGCATTGAGGGGGAGCTGCTCGATGAGAAATTTCGCCGGGTATCGGCAGCCCTTTCCTTGCTACCCCCTGCGCCGCCGGGGCAGGAGGGCGAGGGTAGGCGGATAAGCGGCCCGGAGGGCCCGCCGTAAGTAGCCCGGGGCGGAAGCCCCGGGGAAAGCGACAGCGCATAACCGTTCGCCCCGGAGGGGCCGTCGTAGCGCCGTGGCGCCGTTAACGCCGGCCCCTCCGGGGCGGACATAGCTTTGCGCACGATTCGTCCCCGGGGCTTCCGCCCCGGGCTACTGACGCCGGCCCCACCCGGGCGGTTTCAGCAGGGCGAGAAACCGGACGCTACCGCGTGCCGGCTGATGACGCTGGGATGAAGCAGATACATATAAGTAGAGTGAGACAACGAACGATGAGCCTCGTATGCTCGCGCTTTGAAACTGTGAAAAAGGTGCGACTGTGCTGGACGCCGTGAGACCTGGCCTGCATCAAGCGGCGTCGTGGTCGGCGCGGCTGCTACTGCTGGCGATGGTCGCCGCTGCGCCCTGGTATTACGGTTCGGCTCGCTGGCCTGCGCAGGTGGTGATCGTGTACGCCAGCCTGGCCCTGGCGGCGCTGACGTGGCTGTCGGTGGTCACCGCGCCGCGCTCGAGCGGCAAGTGCGCGCGGCTGGTTTATTGCATGCTCGCTTTTTTGCTTTTGATCGCCTTGCAGCTGGTGCACGTTCCGTCGGCGCTCGCTCCGTTTGTATCCGCGGTCCAGCGGGTGGTTGGCGACACGACGACAGCAAGCGCCGCCACACCGATCGAGTGGCTCGACCCGGCGCGCTATAACACAGTGAGCATTCTGCCCGAACAAACGCGAGCGAGCCTGGCCGTGTTTTGCGCCGCTGTCGTAGCCGTCTGGTCTGCGAGCGTCCTCTTCGTCACTTGGCGTTGGGCAACGGCGTTGGCAATTACCATTGCCGTCAGTGGAACCCTCAACGCGTTCCTCGGCTTGGTGCAAGCGGTGTCATGGAACGACTGGACGCTGCTGCCGCGGTTGTCCGAAAGCAGCTTCTCGACCTTCGTTTCGCGCAATTCGGCCGCCACGTACTTCGCCAGCGTCACTGGATCGATTCTTACGTTGCTGGGCGTGGCGTACCGCAGTCAGAAGCGTCGCCGGCGTCAGGAATATCGCGTGACTTACCCGGCGACCAATTGGCTGGGACGTCTTCGCAATCGCGCCGAGGACGTTTTCATCGACTTGAACAGCATGGCGGTTGTGTGCATTAGCGCTGCTACGTTCATGATCGCCGCCACGCTGGCGACGCTAAGCCGCGGTGGCACCATCGCCTGTATCGGCGCCGGCCTGGTCACGCTCTGCCTGAGCTTGGGAACACGTGGCAGCTTTGTACGAGCGGCCGCAGTCGCCGCCGTCGTCGGCGCCGCGGTGATCGGGATGCTGACATTTCTGGACCTAGACACTGGCTTGATCAACCGGATGGACCAGATCAACGAAGCTGCTTACACGGGCAAAGACGGCCGTCTGATCGCGTGGGGCTACACGCTGCGCTCGCTGGCATGGTACTGGCCGATGGGCTCGGGATATGGCACGTTTCACTTTGCGCTACTGCCGTTCCACGACTCCGGTCCCAACGTGTG
>JBQCEI010000557.1:0-2755 GCA_051960375.1 Aureliella sp.
AGATCGCTGCTCAGCTTGAACAAGCCGCCGGAGAGAGATTGCTGGGAGAGCAGTTCGCCCTCGGCGTGGGGAGACGATATGTCGCTGATCGCCTCTGCCGAGTCGAGCGTCCAATCGCCCAGATCGAGCGCCAGTTCGGGACGCTGCGAGCGATCAAACGTGCACTGCAGCCATCCGGTCAGCTTCACCTTGCCGCGATCGACCTCGGCCAGATACGTCGGACGCACTTCGGCCAGATTGGCTTCGCGGCGAAAGCTGACGATCAAGCCTTGCGGTTGGCGAGCAAAGCGAAATACGTACTGCCACTGCTCCGGGATATCGCCAACGCGAGTTTGCTGAATGAACTCGGTACCTTGTTGGCTCTTCCATTCCAGCCCATAAGCCTCCGGGATCACTAGCGTCGTCGTCCCGTCGTGACGATCGACCGCGTGAACGTGGATCGATGGCACGGCGACGTTCGTCAGCGCGGCTTCGCCATCGCTCTTGGGCGGAACCCAACGCCAGCGAATCGGAATCGATTCAAGCGCCGAGAGCCCGGTGCGCGACTGAGCCCGGATGCGCAAACGCACCGGCCCGCGGCGCGCAGCCGCGGGAGCAACATCGGCGGCAGCGGTCTTTTTGTCGGCCGCAGATTGGCCAGGCAGGCTGCTGTTGGATTCGGACTGCTTGCTTGCGGACGGGCTGCCGGATTCACTGCGGTCGGACTGGCTGCTGCCGTCCGGACCATCGGCGGTGATCGTGAACTGTTCGGTTAGAGAAAGGGGTGTGGGTAGCCACTCGGCTCCTTCGGGCAAGTCGAGCGTCAAGACTTCCACGGTCGTTTCGCCGTAGGAGCGAAGACTGATTTCGCTTTCTGCCTCCCAGGGTTCGCGCGGGTCGTCGATCCTCCAGCGCGTCTCCGAATTTGCCTCCGCGGCGCCGGCGACGGGTTTGCTCTGAGCGCCGCTGCGCCAGGAGACATTTACATCGCCGCCGAGGCAGCGTACCAGAACCTTTTGTTCTCCTTCGCGCGACTCGGTTCGCAGCAGTTCGCCTCCCTGACCGCGAACGCGCACGTCCTGGTAATCGGGCGGCAGATGGATTTCGATGGTGACCGGCGCCGACGGCAAGGAGAGTTGCAGCGACTGGCGATCGCCCTCGCTGGTGAGCACTGACTGACCGACCAGCGTCGCGGTATGCGACGTGTTCGGCTCGGCTCGCAGCCACCACGTGTAACCCGGTTCGTTGCGGCTGACCTGCCAGCGGCTCTCACCGCTTCCTTCAAACGCGATCGGTTCGGAGAGTTGGCAGCTTTGCAGACGCAGGTTGATAGCCGTGACCGGCGATGCGTTTTCGTTGAGAGTCACTTTGGCGCGGGCAGTGATTTCAGCCAAGTCCGCACCGACGCGCGCCTCGACCTTTAGCTCCTCGAACATGTAGCTCGGCAGATCGGCCCCCTCGGAGCGCGACGCTTGAACCCTCACCATATCCAACAGCTTGCCCAAGAGCATCTGGGGCACGAACACCGGCGTTCCCTTGCCGTCCGGCAGATAGAGCCGGGCCTTCAGTTCGAGCGTCCCCTCCTTGAGGACATCGGGCAGCGACGGCAAATCGGTCGGGCGCGGCTCCGGCGGCTTGTCTTCATCCTGCGCACGCAAGGCGGTGCCCGTGCCGAGGCACAAGCACAAACACACGGCCAGACCCGCGGCCGCGCTGCGCAGAGCATCGTAGAGGCTCGAGAAAGTTACCATCCAAGCTGGACTCGGTCAGAGAAGAGTTCGCAAAAGCTGGGCAGCACCACCCTAGCTCTTCTCCAGTTTACGCAAGCCGCCATCCTATTTGAACCATTCGCCGGGAAGAGTAGCCCACATCGCAGGCGAATTCTCGGCCGCACAATCCAACTAATCGTCACTGGCGAAGCCCATTTTAACGCAGAGGCGCAGAGGGCGGAGCGCAGAGAACGCAGAGGTTCTGCGAACACTTAGCGTTGCCAGCGGTGGCGCAGGTTTTCCTGCCATTGGTTCAGCCGCGGCTGCGACGGCGAGCGCCAGCCTGGACTTGCGCGCGTCGGACGGCGGGTGATTCTCCCTTCGTCGCCCGACGGCTTCTCGCTCGCTTCGGCGGCCGGGGCAGGGAGGGCCGACACGTAAGTCGACAAAAAGCAGGCCCAGAAACTTTCCAAAAGGTAATCCGCTAAAGTGAAATCCCCTTTGCGCATTTGCTCTTTGGCCAAGAACATTTGCCCGAGCAAATGAACTTTTTCGTCTGGATGCAAGTACATCCCGAAGACGCGCACATCGTCGACCCACAACCGTCCCGGGCCGACCAGATCGATCGCCACCTGCAGTTCGCTGAGATCTTCATTGGGCACATCGGGCACCAGCAACACCAGCGGACGGCGTCCCCAGTCGATCGGGATCTGTCCGCCGCTGCGCGCCGTCGGCGCGAACTCGTGCCAGCGCTGGAAACGCTTGCCGTCGCGGTAGCGGCCGATCAGCGATAACCGCACCGTGGGCTGCTCCAGCCCCGGCGCCGATCTTACCCAAACCTCCAAAGCCAGGCGGCCTGTCGACGGGATGGCGATGCGATCGCTTTGTATCCAGGCGCTCAGCGCACCGTTGCTCTTGTTCTCGATGCGCACGCAGCTCAAGCCGCTGCGAGGCAGCTCGCGCTCTTCGACGATCGACGTGCTGGGATGCGAAGAGATCGTCCATCCCACCGGCTGGCCGTCCGCTCCCCAAGATTCAAAATCGCCGCCGCGCAGTCCGAGCGTCTG
>JBQCEI010000558.1:0-2987 GCA_051960375.1 Aureliella sp.
TGCATTGCGTTAAGTTGTTCCACAATGGTATTTTAGCGCTGGACCACTTCCCGGACAGGTTCTTAGCGACCCCAACGTCCGGTCGACCGGTTCAATCACCGCAGCACTTGGCATTGCTTGCGACCAACGATTGTGATGCCCATCAAAGAGCATCGCGGTAGGAACGGCTGTTGCCAGCCGTCCCCCGCACAGATCCGTACGTGAAGCATTACCTCATACGGCTCTTGCCTTAAGTCGAGCGCGAAATCGTTTGTCCGGATACGGATGGGTAATCGTGGGACGTGGAATCCATTTGCGGGCGAGGCGGTGCATGCGAGTCCAAGGCCATCGACTTCTCTGACTGCGGCGACGAAGTTGTTGTAGCCATAGCCGTTCTATGATGTCGACAAACTGAGACAGACGCTCGCGGTTGCCCGGCACGCCGTGGTAGTTCATCCACCCTTGCACCACGCGACCGAGCCACCTGCCAGTATCGCCAAGCGGTACATGGCGGCGCTCGATCAGCTTCTGCTTGATCGCAGCCAGCTTGATGCGCATGCGTTTGGCTATGCTCGTCCTACGGACTGTGAACCAGCCGTGCTTGCGTGTCGTGGAGCATTGATGAGTGAAGCCGAGGAAGTCAAACGTCTCCGGCCGTCGCTTGCCTTGTCGCTTGCGACGCTCGGCTGCATAACGCCCGAACTCGATGAGCCGCGTCTTCTGGTCATTAAGCTTGAGACCGAACTTAGCGAAGCGCGCTCGGAGATCCTCCAAGCACTGCTTCGCATCTCGCTCGCTCTGAAAGCCAATGACGAAGTCGTCCGCATATCGAATGACGCTGACTTCCCCTCGACCGCTTTGCGATCGCCACCAGTGAATCCACAGGTCGAACACGTAATGCAGGAAGACGTTCGCCAGGAGCGGAGAAATCCCAGAACCTTGCGGCGTTCCTGTATCGGTATCCGACCAGATCCCGTCTTCGATGACTCCGGCTTTCAGCCACTTACGAATCAGTCGAAGGACACGATTGTCACCGATGCGGTATTCTAGGAATTTGATCAGCCACTCATGGTCGATCGAATCAAAGAACGATTCCAGATCGGCATCAAGTATCCAGTTCACCTTGCGGTCGCAGATCGCCACACTCAGCGCATCGAGCGCATGGTGCGGACTGCGACCAGGCCGGAACCCATAGCTGAAGCCGAGAAAGTCTTCTTCGAAGATGCACTGGAGCACCCAGCGCAACGCTTGCTGGACAAGCTTGTCCTCAAGCGCCGCAACGCCCAGCGGTCGCTGGCGACCGTCGGGCTTGGGTATCCAGACCCTACGTGAAGGCTTTGCTCGATAGGCTCCCCGATGAATACGACTGTGGAGGTCTTTGAGATTGGCCTCCAAGTTCACTTCGTAGTCTTGCCATGTCACACCATCGATGCCCTGGAGCCGCTGAGACCTTCACTTCTTCGAAGCTCTCCATCAGCAAGCGTTCATCGACATGATGAAGCAGGGCCGTAAAACGAAGCGTCGGACTCTTGCGAGCCCTCTCACGCACACCGACCAAGCCGCTTGACCTACGCAGTGCCGGCTCAGAGTCCAACCGCACCCTTAGCCTGATCAGCGTTCCTCTCGGCTGAATCCCTTCCCTCGACCAACTCCGCAGATGGTTCAGTGCCATCCTTGTTCGCCGGTTTCGTCGGTACTACGGATTCATCTGACTTCCCGCAACCGTGCATATCGGCTGTACCGCCTGAAGCGTTTTCCGACCGTTCCCAGAGCTCGAAGAATGAGCCTTGGGAAGGCTGCGGGATCTCCCG
The DNA here is from genome assembly GCA_051960375.1 of Aureliella sp. Lineage (GTDB taxonomy): Bacteria > Planctomycetota > Planctomycetia > Pirellulales > Pirellulaceae > Aureliella. The sequence goes on from JBQCEI010000558.1 coordinate 1,791, forward strand.
GTTCTCGCGCTTGGAGTTTCCAAACATGCTAAGTTCTCGGACTCCGCCGTGTCACATATACCCTCGCCATGGCGGATACATGCATGTTGCCTTCCCCCTGACACGGGCAGGGTCGGCACACGGGATTCCTGATTTCGGAGCTCAATAGCCCGCCTGCCTGTACCTCTTGCCGATGCCACACCCAGGATGTCGCCACCCTCAGCGTACGGGTCGAGGCCGGTGCGGTTGGCTAAACCTTCACCGTAAGACTCTTTCATTCTCTACTCCAAGCCGGTTTATCCCGGCGCTTTCTGTGTCCCCATGCCGCTTCTTGCACCGGCTATCCTGCGTTTCTCATCGTCCGGCGCATCCCAGCCGAGCAACGGTCGCATTTCATGCGTGACCCTCGCGTCGGGCTGGCTATCCAAAGCCGAGCCAGCGACAAAGTCCCACACCGGCCCGTACCAATGCCGAAGACGAACCGTTTCTTTCTCATCGCGCCTTTCTTCCATCTTCGCCCATCAAATGAGTGCCTCAGGCTCACCCTAGCACTGCATCTGGAATGCCCCTGTTTTTTGTCCATGGGTTATGAGGGTACTGGTTGGGGAACTGGTAAAGGGTCGCTGCGCTGCTGGAGCGGAGGCGCGGCCGACGGTGGCATTATTTTCATAACCACTGGCGGCCCAGCAAAGATGGGTTGAGCTCAATGTTCGCGTGGCAACGGCTCGCGGGCCAGCTCAGTCGGCCACTTGGTGCGTCATCAGACGTCCGCCAGGCCGTGTTTGTCCGCTCACTTGAATCGACACAACGTGATTTGTGGTGCTCGTTCCGACAGGTAGCTCGCGAGCTCATGGTGTTTTGTTTGAACCCATTCCGCATAGGTCGCCGCTGATCTGATGACAACGCTCCCATCGTCCAAGGTTTGTTTCGCGTAGACCGGAATTTCGCTGAAGAAATGGCGTGGTGCATCCTCCACGAGCCGGGGCCCAAAAAGATTCAGATAAAACCATTCCTTTACGTCTAAGAATGAGGTCACGACCCGAGGTAGTGATCGTTCGCTTGAAACGTCAATCCAGCCATAAGCCGCTTTTACTTTTACCATGAGCTCCGTTGCAAGAGCGACCTGTCCGCTTACAATCTCTTCTAAAGTCTCTGCTCCCGGAGGATTCGTCTGGTTGATAGTGATGGAGAAACTCTCAGCGATATAACCTAGCCTCG
>JBQCEI010000559.1:0-11559 GCA_051960375.1 Aureliella sp.
ATGCGACGAATATCCGGCCTGGGTGCGTAACGTTTACCCTAAGTTCCTGGGCGGCTTAATCGTCGCGAGCACGATGAAACTATAATTTTGCGTGCGGTCTACCACGCCAGCGTCCCTCGCCCGTACCTTGCTGGCGCTAAACACTACGAATTGGAATCACTACGAAGATGGACATCCATACCGGTACCGTGCCCGCTCAAGTCCGCCCAGCCGTGGTCGAGCAGCAAGGATTTGATATCGTCCGGGTTCTCTGGCGTTGGAAGTTTCTGCCGATCCTGGGCACCTTGATCGGAATGTCTCTCGGCTATCTGTATTACACGCGGCAACCGCCTGAATATATTGCGTCGGCGCTGGTTCAGGTCGTCACGCCGATTCCGCCCTCAGCTCGCGTCCAGCCCTACAATACCGAGGACGTGATGCAAGTCTCCCGCCAAGACGAATCGCTGGTGATTGCCAGCGAGCTCGTCCTCAACATGGCGGCCGAAAAGCTCGTCAAGAACGAACACCCAACGCTCAAAGGGATGAACAGCAGGCAAATTGCTGCCTGGATAGCTGGTGAAAAACGCCTAAAGGTTTCGCCAGGTGCCAAAGAGATCAACACCACTCTGATCAACATAGATTTTGTGTGCGACGACCAGCGACTCTGCGCCATGGTCGTCAACGCGATCGTCGAAGGCTACAGCGATTATCTATCGGAAGAATATCGCACGGTCGGTGAAGAGATCTACAAGCTGATGACTGAGGCGCAAGACAAGGTCGCCAAGTCATTCGCTGACCTGCGCGACAAGACGCAAAAGGCGCGAGAAGAAATCGACATGCCGATCGTCTGGACCAGCGAAGGGGCGGTCAACCCTTACACGGTGAACCTCCAATCGCTCAGCACGCGCCTGGCCGACCTGGAGATGGAGCGAACGATCCTCCAGTCCAAGCTGACCCACGCCACCACGGCGCTCAAAAACGAACGCGATCCCGAAGCAATCTTGCTTTGGCTGGCAGAGAGCGAACACCTCCAACTGCCGCACGACCTGCGCGATGAAGCGCTCGAACGCAAACTGGCCGCACAGGGCTTGGAATCAGAGCGCATGGAGCGCCAGGACCTGTTTCGCCTGAAGATGGAAGAGCAGCGTTACCTCAACACCGTGGGCGAGAGCCACCCGGCTCTGTCAAGCATCCGCCAACAGATTCAGCTTCTGCAAAAGCAAATCGCAAAAGTGCGCGAAGCTGAGCGGGCTGAAGAAGCCGAGATGGTGAAGGCTCTCGATGAAAAGAAGGAAAAGGAAGCATCCAGCCCGGGCTACAAACCGGTCTCGGCTGCCGAACGGCTGACGATCCGACTGAACTCGATGCAGGAAGCTCTGGCCGCGCTGCAGTTGGAAGAGCAGGGGATCCGCGAGCTGATGGCTACCAACGAGGAAGCTTCCAAGAGCCTCGCCAAGGCCATCCAAGACGTCGAGCTCACCGAGCGCGAACTCGAACTGGTCGGCACGATGCAGGCAGCCTACCTGGAGAAGCTTAAGCAAATCGAACTCGGCCCCACCGCTTCGCAGCGCACGCTCAAAGAACTCAATCTGCCGGGCAACGGAGCTTTCTACGGTCCGAAGCTCCCGCCCTACCTGCTCGGCGGAGGAGCGATCGGATTCATGGTGCTCGCCGGCTTGGCAGTCTTGCTTGACTTGGCCGACAAGAGCTTCCGCAATCCCGAAGACATCGCGGCCGAAGTCGGCGCGCCGGTGCTGGGACACATTCCGGCGATGGAACTCGACAGGGTCATCAAGAAGGCCAACCAAACGGTCGACAGCTCGCTGTGCACGATCCACCACAGTCGTGGTCGCGCGAGCGAGGCCTACCGAGGCATCCGCACCGGTCTGTTCTTCAGCAACCGCAGCGGCGATTTGAAAGTGATCCAGGTCACCAGTCCGGTGCCGGGCGATGGCAAGTCGACTCTCTCGGCTAACCTGGCGATCACCATGGCCCAGTCGGGACGCAACGTCTTGCTGATCGACGCCGACTTCCGCCGGCCTCGAATCGCCAAGCTGTTCAGCATCGATTCGGATAAGGGAATGGCCACGGTCGTCGCAGGAGCCTGCGAGCTCGATGAAGCGATCCATCAGAGTCCGGTGCCGTTTTTGTCAGTCATGCCCGGCGGCAAGCGGCCAAGCAATCCCGCCGAGCTGCTCAGCAGCCAGCGCTTTGCCGATCTGCTCGATGCTTTGCGAGAGAAGTTCGACATCATCATCGTCGATACGCCGCCGCTGCTGGCCGTGAGCGATCCAGGAGCCGTCGCGGCGATCGTGGATGGTGTCGTACTGACGATGCGTCTGCGCCGCAACGTCAAGCCGCTGGTAGCCCGAGCCGCCAAGATCCTCGAATCGGTCGATGCCAACGTGCTGGGGATCGTCGTCAACGGCGTCTCGCAGGATGCCGGCTACGGCTACAACTACGGCTATCGCGACTACCGCTACGCTTACCAGACCCGCTACGGCTACGGCTACAACAAGAGCTACGGCTACGGCAGCGACGCCTATGGGACCAAGCGCTATCTGGAAGAGCCACACGACGTCAACACCGACCATGTGCTCGTCCAAGACCAGGACGACTAGCGGCTTGGTGAATTAGACGCTCTACAATCAACCGGCGGGCGTTAGTCCCCGGTTGTCGGACCGGGAACCGGACGCCCCCCTGAAAACCATTGAAACACAGAGGAACAGCGTCTCTGCTTGCTTCTTCCTCTGTGATCTCTGTGCCTCTGTGGTTCTATCTTGGTTTTTATTGCCCCTGGCCATGATGAGCCGGGAGCGTATAATCCTGACGAGCACCAATGCGAAGCAACGGGGGCGAATTGGATTCGACCGGGTAGTTGTAAGTGCGGGTGGCGTGTCGTGGTTGGTCAGTTGGCCACGTAAAAAGCTGACTACAAATTTAGTTGCCGAGGATAACCTCGCACTGGCTGCCTAACATAGGCAACCCTGACTGAGGGGGCCCGCCGGAGGCGCCCGACTGTCAGACGCAATTCCGGATCGTCAGCTGCCGTGTCGGGCACGTAGCTGACTAAAAAACGCTCCCGGCTGGTTGCTGGCAGAGCCTTGTCGATAGGCGCTGCTGGCGACGAGACTCAAATAATCGGCTACACACGTAGATGCCTTCATGGAGATATCGCGGGACGCGGGTTCGATTCCCGCCGCCTCCACTTCGAAAAGGGCACCGGAGCCATCCGGTGCCCTTTTTTTGTTGGTGCTCAAGGGAATGGAACCACCAAGACACGAAGACACGAAGACACCAAGAAGAACAGCGCGGCGAGTTTTACAGGTCGTTGCCTTGAGGCTCCTGTCCGACTTCGAGCACGCGAATGCCGAGGTCCTCGAGCCGTTCCAGAACTCTTTGACGTGGCCGGTCGTGGCCGAAGCAGGCGTAGGTGGCGTCGGCGGTCTTAAACCAGAACAGCGGCTCTGCGATGATCTCGCCCGAGTGAGTAAGAATCGGTTCTTGGCTCAGCTGCCAACGATTCACGAGCGTATCGAGCCACTTGCGATGTTCGTGGCCTAGGATGTCGAGAATGTCGTCGAGGTCATCCTGCGGGCTAATCTCAGCGGCTACCTCCGGACGCTCGTGAAGATCGTCGAGGCACTCTTGGATAACCCCGCATAGCTGACTTGCTGGTCGGTGGTGCGCCTTCTGACCGAAGATCGTCAGCAGCGATCGGGCGCGGGTCATTGCGACGTAGAGGTTGTTGGCCAGAACGCCGGTGCGAACCGCGGTGTACTGATCGACCGCGGGAATGATGACGACCTCCGAGTCATAACCTTTGAAGGAATGCGAGGTCGTCGCCAGCAGCGTGTGACTGCTGCGCTCAAACGGCTTATTGGTTTGCACGGTCAGCTCAACCCTCAGACGGGCCAGCCGTGGTGCGACTTGCGTTTCGAGGCGGTGCTTGATTTCCTGGCCGTTGTAGATCAAGCAGATGTCAGAGGGCTCGACTCCTTGGACTTCGATCAACTCGCGGCAGTAGTCGGCGATGGCTTCGAACTCTTGATCGCGACGGGCGTACTGGCGAAAGGTTGGTTTGGGTCCGTCGACTTGATTGAACCGCACACTCCACCACGGGCCTCCGGTTCGCTCGGTGCGCTCGATCAAGCCCCGAGCCACCAATTCCCTGTGGTCGGGATTGTTTTCCGGCGGCTGAAAGCGATAGAGGACGTTGAGAGCCAACTCGGTGATCGGCTTGGTGCTGCGGAAGCTTTCCTTCATCACCGTCGAGCGTCCGCGCATGTCGAGGCCGAGCTCGGACCAGGTCGGCGTGCCGCGTCCGTAGATGTTCTGAGCGTTGTCGTAAAAGATGTTGACCGAGCGACTGTTTCCGTCGGCCTCTTCAGCTCGCTGCACGATCGCAGTGAGCAGCTTCAGCGCGTGCGGTCCGAGATCTTGCGCTTCGTCGATGAACAATGCATCGCATCGAGGCTCGATTTGCTCAGCGTCGATCCGTTGCAAGTAAGCGGCCGCAGCCTGGTCGTACTCGAATCCGAATGACTCGCACCGCAGCCCCACCTCGGGCAGCACCACGTCGAGTATCTCGCGAATATGTTTGAGCGACACGCAGCTCCAAGGAAACGGCTTGCCGCCGGTTTCTTGCTCCCAAGCCGTCGCGATCGAATCGGAGATCAGCCTCTGCAGCGAGCGATTGGCAAAGACGACCCAGATGCGAATATTGGGCCGCCCCTGCAGCCGCTTGACGGTCTGCATCAACCAGTGCGCGAGCACGACCGTCTTGCCGCTGCCGGCTACGCCGCGGACAAGGCGAGGTTTGCCGTCGAGTTCCAGGCCGCACAGCCGCTCTTGCTCTTGCGAGAGAACCGGACGCAGCTCCTTGCGTTTGGCGATCTGATATCCCATCGAACTGGTTTCACGCACGACGCGATGGCCCGGCGGCGTGAACGAACTTTGAACAGGCACGACTTCCCACTCGAGTGTTCGTCCGCGCTTCTTCAGCACTTGCGGCGACAAATGGCGCAGCAGCGGTCGCAGATACGGCTCGGCCATCTCGGCTCGACTCGCCAAGAGGATGACTGCTTGGCGAGCTCGACTGAGAGCGACATTGACCAGCCGCTGCCATTCGTCGTAAGACCAGCTGTGGCTACCGGCGTTGACCGTATCGAAGAGGACGATATCGGCCTCGGCGCCTTGCTGGCTGTGGACCGTCGAAGCGTTCCAGGTCGCCATCTCATGCCTGGCCAGGAATGCAGCTACATCCTTTGCCTGGGCCTTGAATGGAGAGATGAACAAGCCGCTCGCAGCCCGGAACTCGGAATCGGCAAACAAGCGATGCAAGATTTTTCGAGTGGCCGCTCGCACCCAGCTGCGGTTGCCGGGTCCGCGTTCGGCTCGGATCGAGGGGAGATCTTCGCCACCTTCGTCGAGGACATACCAGATGGCGCGTGGCTGTGCGGACAGCATGCGCGGCAAACAGTCGGTTCGCTGTCGCACCTCCGGTGCAGTCACCAGAAAGTTGTCGTATTGATACGCCGAGACGATGTTGCAAACGTCCTCGTGCATCCGCCGCTGCTCACGCAGAATGTGAACGCCCGGCTCGCTTCGTTGGATCACCTCTAAATGGCTCAGGCCGCTCATCGCCAACCACTTCATTTGGTTCGTCGGCAAGATGCGGCTGATGCGACTGATCGGCGCCAGCTGCTTCGAATCTCCGACCAGCACCACGCGGCGGCTGGCCAAAAGCGACAGAGCAGCGATCGCCGCCCGCGAAACCAATCCCGCTTCGTCGATAAAGACCGTCGTGAAGGGAGCGAAGCCGGCCTCGATGCTCCCTTTGACTTCCTCGAGCTTCAAGAAGGCGGTTGCTCGGAAAGCGGTGGAAACGACGACCCGAATCTCGCCGTCAAGAAAGTTGCGCTGCGCAGCGTCGCGCATGACTTTGCGGATCTCGGAGATATCTTTGCGGATGAGCGCCTTCTGATCCGCATGTTGACTCTTGGCGAGCTCGACCGTGAGCTGTTCGATCTGCGCCAAATACTCCGCTTCCGTCCCTTGCAGCATGGCGGCGAGCGACGCTTCTTCGAATCGCTTCGGAGAGGCTCCTTTGCCGATCCGCAACAACCTTCCGCGAGCCAGTTCGTCAGCGGCGCACTCCGCTGCCGCGCGGCCGATCGCAATTGCGGCGGCGTCGGTCGCTCGATTGGTGGTCGAGACGACAAGTATTCTCTCAGACGGATCGGCGAGGACCCCAGCGACTTGTTGTCCGGTAGTAAACGTCTTTCCCGTCCCCGGCGGTCCCCAAAGAATGCTCCACTCTTTGCGCCACCAAGTTCTCAGCTGCGGTAGGCCGACTGGGCGGTATTCGTCGGCATCGGGATGCAGCCCACCTTCGGTTGCGGCTAAGCGGCTGGGCAACAGTCGCTGATAGTGTTCAAAGGCCGGCTCGGTGAAAATCGCGTGCAGGAAGGTCAGAAACTCGAACGGTCGCACATAGAACGAGCCGGTAGTAGGTCGATCCTCGGGATTCGAGACGCAGATGTAAATGCGGCCTCGCGTTTCATCGACCTCCAACACTTCGCCCGACCAAACCACCGCATCGGTCGCAGCGATGTCGTCATGATCGTCGTTGCCATCTTGGCCCCGATCGTCGGCGAACAACGAATGCGGGTTCTCATCGAACTCCTTCAGCACCACCGGCCGAAAGGCGATGGCTCCTTCCCAGGTCCAATCGAATTCAACCGATTGCCCGACGTCGAGTATGTAGACGGTGCCGGTGTCGCTATCGGAAAGGACCGACACTTTGCGGCACCTGAGCCGTTTCCACTGCACGGCCTCGCGGAATTCGCGGCGAACCGCTTCGCGGGCATCGTTCAAAATCCCGCAATGAGCGCTGGGAAAACTCAAGCGAATCGGCTTGCGGGCGAGCGTGAATTCGCCTTCCAGAACGTCGTCATCTTGCATTACGGGAAAAACTCGCAGAGCTCGATTCGCATGGCCGCCGCCACAAATTCTGGCTCGGACCGCACGCAAAGTGAAGAGGCAGCTGAGGAGGGCGTTTTTTACCGCGGAGGACGCGGAGAGCGCGGAGAAGAGACAACGACCGCCCAGTCGGTGCGCGGATACGCGCGCACGGTCGTTCTCTTCAAAGCTGCGAAAGCGTCGCTTTTGGCAGGGCGATATTGAGTTAACAGCTGAATACCATCGCGCGGGCGTGGGTGGTCCCAGAATTGCTTCGCTTGGGGATGAGTCAACATCTACGGTCTTTGAATCATTCGAGGAGGCAAACCATGTCAGCTAGTCTGCAAGAACTTGCAGGTGGGCACGTCTTGGTGATCAACCTGACGGGCAAGCTCACCAAGGAAGACTATGAACACTTCATGCCCGAAGTCGAACGGCTGATCAAAGAACACGGCAAGCTGCGCATGCTGGTGCGGATGCATGATTTCCACGGCTGGACAGCGGGTGCGCTTTGGGAGGACATCAAGTTCGACATGAAGCATCTGCGAGACATCGAACGGATCGCGATGGTTGGCGACAAGGCGTGGGAACACGGTATGGCCGTATTCTGCAAGCCCTTCACCGGGGCCACGATCCGCTACTTCGATCAGAGCGAGGCGGGTCAAGCAGAAACGTGGCTCGAGTCGGATGTACCGGTTACCGACGAGTCGACCTCGCGTCGCTGATCGCATCGTGCCGCTGATGGTCTAGCAGCCTGTTGACCTTTTGTAACCCGACGCGTAAGCGAGGGACGCAGCTGTTAAAGGTTCGATGCTCGAGTTTTTACCGCGGAGGACGCGGAGAGCGCGGAGAAGTAATGGCTGATCCTTCGTGAATCGACATCGCCTTTTTCAACGGGCTGCCAGGCAATGGCCAGCAACACTTTGAGCGAGCGGACTATCAACGATGGAGCCAGCGGAGCTGCACCGGCTGGGCGGGTGACGGCAGTGCGCGGCTCGGTCGTAGAAGTGGAATTTCAAGCCAGGCTGCCCGCCATTGGCGAAGCCTTGCACCTGCGTACGGACCACCGAACCGTCACGCTCGAAGTTGCCCTTCATCTCGATCCGCGCACGGTCCGGACGATCGCCCTGGCTCATACCGAAGGCCTTGCCCGCGGCATGCCGGTCGAGTGTACCGGGCGGCCCATCCAAGTGCCGGTCGGTGTCAAAACCTTGGGGCGGCTGTTCAACGTGCTGGGCGAGCCCCTCGACGGCCTGCCCCCGCCAGAGACGGCGGAGCGGTGGTCGATTCATCGCCCTGCGCCGTCGCTGGCCGCTCAGCGCCGCGGCTTGCAGTTTCTCGAAACGGGTATCAAGCTGATCGACCTTTTGGCTCCGCTTGCCCGCGGCGGCAAAGCTGGGCTGATCGGTGGAGCAGGGGTGGGCAAGACCATCCTGCTTCAGGAATTGATTCACTCGATGGGGAACGATCACGGCGGTGTGGCGGTGTTTGCCGGAGTGGGTGAGCGGACGCGCGAGGGAAACGATCTCTGGTTGGAAATGCAGCAAAGCGGCGTCCTCGCGCGATCGATTCTGGTTTTCGGTCAGATGAACGACGCGCCGGGCAGCCGCTTTCGCGTCGCCTTGACCGGGCTCACGATGGGCGAGTTCTTTCGCGATGTGTTGCACAAGGAGGTGATGTTCTTGGTCGACAACATCTTCCGCTATGTGCAGGCCGGCTCGGAGGTTTCCGGATTGCTTGGCCGCTTGCCTTCGGAAGTCGGCTACCAGCCGACGCTGGCCGACGACCTGGCAGCCCTTGAGGAACGAGTGGCGTCGGTCGGGCGGGCCGCCATCACCTCCGTACAAGCGGTGTATGTGCCGGCCGACGACCTGACCGATCCGGCTGTGGCTCAGACGTTCGTGCATCTCGACTCGAGCATCGTACTGTCGCGCACGCAGGCAGCTCAGGGACTTTATCCAGCGGTCGATCCCTTGGCTTCGACATCACGCCTGCTCGATCCCGGGCATTTGGGCGAGCGACATTACCAGACCGCCCTGCGCGTGAAAGAAACCATCGAGCGCTATCGCGAACTACAAGACATCATCTCGATGCTCGGGATGGATGAGTTGTCCGTGGAAGATCAACAAACGGTTCAGCGAGCGCGGCGCCTGGAACGCTTCCTGACGCAGCCGCTGTTCGTCACCGAAGCTTTCACCAGCCTGAAAGGACGCCGCGTGTCGTTGGAGCAAACGCTGACCGGCTGCGAAGCCGTGCTGACCGGCGAGTTGGACGGCGTGGACGAGAACCGGCTCTATATGATCGGCTCGATCGAGGAGGTCGCCCGGTGAGCGCCGCCTCGATGAGTTTCGACTCGATGAGTTTCGACTCGATGATCCTCGACTTGGAAATCCTGGTTCCCGATGGCGTCGCTCTTCGGGACAGAATCGCCAGCTTGCAGGCGGCCGATGGCAGCGGCCGGTTCGGCGTCTTGCCTGGACACGAACCCTTTCTAACCCTGCTCGTACCTTGCGTGATCGCGTGCCGCCGCGAGGACAACCAGCAGCGGTACGTCGCGGCCGACGGCGGCGTGCTCAGCCTGCAAGACAACCACGTTTCGGTCGTGACGCGCGAAGCGGTGATCGCAGATCAGTTGGAAGAAGTAGCCGACGCAGTCGTCGCGATGCTGGCAGCCCGTCGCCAGCGCGAGCGCACCGCGCGGGCCGAATTTGCCGAACTGCAATCCTCCTTGCTCAAACAACTGCACAAGATGGAGAAGCAGTCGTGAACGCTCAGCAGCCGCGCGAAGATTCGTTCGTGCACGAGATCCGTCGGCAAGCCGAGCGGCTCCGCGCCGGTCGCCACCTGAGCTTCTGGCAAGGGCTCGGTCTGGTTGGAGCGGTAGGCTGGATGGTCAGCATCCCGGCAGTTCTGGGCGCTTTGCTGGGGCGTTGGCTCGACGACTGGCTCGCCTCGGGCGTCTTTTGGACCCTCTCGCTATTGGTGACCGGGCTGACGCTGGGCTGTGCCAGCGTGTGGCGTTACATCCAACAGGAACTGCACCGATGACCTGGCTGGCCGCTCTCGCAACCGGATTTGGCGCGGGGCTTTTCTCCTTCGGAGGATTGTGGCTGACGGTTCGTCAATTCGTATTGCGATCGCAGCCAAGACGACTGACGTTCGCCATCGGCGCAGTCAGGATGCTCTTGGTCGGTCTGTGCTTTTATTGGCTAAGCCGTCAAGGCGCCCGGGAAGTGCTGGCGGGACTGGCCGGCCTTTGGCTGGCCCGCTGGTGGCTTGTGGAGCGTCTGGGAGGAAGCTATGCACGATAGCGGAATCTTCCCCGAAGTCGTTTTGCGGTTAGGGCCCGTTGAGCTGACCGGCACGCTCATGTATTCGCTGATCGCCTCGGCCATCTTGATCGGCTTTGCATGGCTGGTCCGCCTGGGTTTGAAGCGGCGCACGTCTGGCTGGGCGGTCGCGGCGGAGTTTATCGTCGAACATCTGGACGGAATCATGCGCGACATGAGCGACAGCGACCCGCGTCCTTACACGCCGCTGATTGCGACGCTGGCCCTCTTCATTGGAACGGCCAACCTGTTGGGCCTGGTTCCTGGCATGCGTTCACCGACTGCCGATTTTTCGACCACGGCGGCAATGGCGGTGATCGTCTTTTTTGCGGTGCCATTTTACGGTATCCGTGCTGGAGGGCTGCGCGGTTATCTCCGGCATTATCTCGAGCCGTCGCCATTTCTGTTGCCGCTGGAAATCATTACCGAATTCTCGCGCACGCTGGCGCTGGCCATACGCCTGTTCGGCAACATCGTCAGCGAAGAACTGGTCATCGCCGTCTTGCTGGCCATCGCGGGCCTGTTGGTCCCTGTGCCTATCATGATGCTGGCCGTACTGACCGGAGTGGTACAGGCATACATCTTCGCCATCCTGACCATGGTCTACGTGAGCGCCGCCGTCAGGGCTCATGCAAAATGAGAGCTCATGCAACATAGAAGGAGAAGCAGCTCGTGGACGCACATACCATCTTTGTGGTCACCGTCATGGCGATCGCCGGATTGACGGTGGCCATCGGATCGATCGGTCCGTCGCAGGCTCAGGGCAAAGCCATCGATTCGGCCCTGGATGCCATCGCTCGACAGCCCGATGCCTCGGATCGCATCAGCCGAACGCTGTTCGTCGGCTTGGCGATGATCGAGTCTCTGGCGATTTACTGCCTGGTGATTTCGCTGATTCTGATATTTGCGAATCCATTCGCTAAGTTCTTCGAGCGCTGAGTCATGACGTTCAACTGGTCGACATTCCTGCTCGAGATTGTCAACTTCGCGGTGCTCGCTTTCGTGCTGCATCGCCTGCTGTACCGACCGCTGCGCGAGGCAATCGACAAGCGCCGCGAGACGATTGCTCAGGCCCAGGACGAGGCAGAAAAGGCTCGCCAGCAGGCTGAGGCGCTCAAGCAACAGTTGCGAGCGCAGCTTGACGAAGCAGAACAGATGCGGCAATCCACCCTCCACCAAGCTCGCCAGCAAGCCGAAGTGGAGCGGCGGAAGTTGCTGGCCGAAGCCGAGCAAGCGATCGAACGTCATCAAGCAGATTCCGAACAAGCGTTGGCACATCAGCGCGAAG
>JBQCEI010000560.1:0-4258 GCA_051960375.1 Aureliella sp.
TATTAAAATCTGTTCTCCCCTCGCCCCGCTTCGGGGAAAGGGGCCGGGGGTGAGGGGTCTTCAGAACCCGCCCATTAACTTCGCGGTGGCCACTGGCCCCGGATGAACGTATCCATCATCTCCCAGCCTCGGTCGAAAGCGACCGGGGCGGCGGCAGCGGACCGTTCACTATATTGCTCTGCCCCCGACGGCGCAATGCCAGTTCCGCAAATGGCCAGCGGCACCATGCCATGGCTGTGTTTCTTCGTCGAGCACGGCGTGGGGTGGTCGGGCAGGACCAGCAAGCGATACTCGCCCAGAGTGCGCAGTTTCTCGTGCACCGGGCCGACGATGTGCTGGTCGATCTGCTCGAGAGCCTTGATCTTTTCCTCGTGGCGGCCTTCGTGCGAGGCTTCGTCGGTCGCTTCGACATGGACGCAGACGACGTCGTACTTATCCAGAGCATCGACCGCCGCGGCTCCCTTGCCGCGATAGTCGGTGTCGAGATAACCGGTAGCGCCGGGAACCGTGATGTTCTGCCAACCGACCAAATTGGCTAGCCCGCGTAGCAGGTCGACCGCGGTGATCATCGCTCCGGAGAGTCCGTAGCGCTCGCGGAAACTGGTCAGCGACGGACTGCCGCCCAGGCCCCACAGCCAGATGCAAGTAGCCGGCCGCTTGCCCGCTGCGATGCGAGCGCGATTGATCGGGTGGTCGGCGAAGATCGGAACGCTGCGATTCATCAAGTCGACCAGCAGATCCGAGCCGGGCCCGCGCGGAAACTCGTCGCAGACCGATTGATCAGTGATGTCATGAGGAGCTTGCGAGCGCGTATCGCGGCTGAACGGCGCGGGATCGCCCGGCCGGCCGCGGTAGATCAGCAAGTTGCGGTAGCTGACGCCCGGGACGAACTGCAGCCGTTCGTCGGTGACCGTTTCCTGCAACGCGGCCAGCAACTGCCGCGATTCTTCGCTCGAGATATGGTCGGCCGTGAAGTCGACCATCACTTGATCCTCGACCGTCACCAGGTTGCAGCGCACGGCCCAGTCATCGGGGCCAAGCTGAATGCCCTGCGCGGCCGCTTCGATCGGAGCGCGGCCGGTGAAGAAGCGATCGGGATCGTAGCCCAGCAGCGTCAGGTTGGCCACTTCGCTGCCGGCGGGCAAATGCGGCGGAACGTTGTCGGTGCGAGCCACCGCGCCGGCGCGGGCGACGGCGTGCATGTTCGGGATATTGGCTACTTCCAGCGGCGTCTTTCCGCCGAGCGCTTCCAGCGGAAGGTCGGCGCAGCCGTCGGGGATCACAATTGCATATTTCATTTCGGGTCAGCCTTTAACTGCGTTCGTCCATTACTCGCATGCGCACGCTCGGGCCGCTGACCACTCCTAACTGACTGATCTTTTCGACCGCCTTGCGAGCCGCACCTTCGGGCGCTTCGTGCGTCATGATCACCAGCGGCACCATCGGCATCTCGCCGTTTTCGTCCGGCTCGTGCTGGATCAGCGACGCGATCGACAACTGGTGTTGCCCGAGGATGGAAGTGATCTGACCGAGCACGCCCGGCCGATCGACCACTTGGAATCTCAGATAGTAGCGGCCCGGCAAATCATCGAACGGCCGAATCGGAACTTTCGATTCGCGCTGGCTCCATAGTTCCAGCGTCTTGAAGGTGATCCGCGCGCGTCCGACTCCCATGTCGATCATGTCGGCGACGACCGCCGATGCGGTCGGCATCTGGCCGGCGCCTTGGCCGTGGAAAAACAGATCGCCGACGGCATCGCCGACGACATGGATCGCGTTGTAGTTCTTGCGGACTTCCGCCAACGGCCGGCCTTGTTTGATCAGCGTCGGCGAGACGCTCAGCTCCAGCCCATCATCGACCAGCCGCGCGACCGCCAGCAACTTGATGCGGTAGCCCAGTTCAGCCGCAAAGCGAATGTCGCAGATGTCGAGTTTGTCGATGCCGACGCGCGGAATCTCTTGCCAGTGGACGCGGGCGCCGAAGGCCAGGTGAGCCAGGATGGCCAGCTTCTGCGCGGCGTCGCTGCCGTCGACATCCATCGTCGGATCTTCTTCGGCATAGCCGAGGCGCTGAGCCTCTTTGAGGGCTCGCTCGTACTCCCAGCCTTGCTCCTCCATCTGCGTGACGATGAAGTTGCTGGTGCCGTTGAGAATGCCGTGCAGCGATTTGATTTGGTTGGCCGAGAGGCACTGGCTGATGTTGGCGATGATCGGAATGCCGCCCGCTACGGCCGCTTCGAAAGCGATCGCGCGGCCCAGCGCTCGGGCGCAGTCGAACAGCTCCGGTCCGTACTCGGCCAGCATGGCTTTGTTGGCGGTCACCACGTCCTTGCCCGCTTCGAGCAATTTGAGAGTGATCGTTCGCGCGGGCTCTAGGCCGCCGACGAGCATCGCGACCACTTCGATCTCGGGATCTTTCAGAACATCGTCGAGGCAGTCGGTCAGAATGCCCGGCGGCAGATCGTAAGTGCGGGGCTTGCTGAGGTCGCGAACGACCGCTTTCTCCAGCCAAAGCGTGCGGCCGGCGTGGCGGGCCGTACGGTCTCCGTGGTCGATGAGCAGACGAGCCACCCCACAACCGACCGTCCCTAGTCCCACGATGGCTACTTTGGTTTTTTCCATAATCGGCTGGTCGTCTGACTCCCCGGGGCGAATACACGAACTCTTAGCGAATGAACGCGAATATACCCAGGCTTGGCCAATTGTGGACCGGCACCCCGCAAGCTGCCGAACAAAAATTTTGGATTTGAAGCGGCTGCTGTTCTCGAAAACCGTTTTTTACCGCGGAGGACGCGGAGGATAGGGTGGCGCGTACGGATTGACGCCAAAGAGGCGGGCTTCGATGACGGTGGCCAGCATCAGCATCTGAAAAAACAGACCCAGCGACGCTTCGTCGCTGCGGGGCAGGGCGAGCGTGGTGGTCGGTTGGCCTGCGTCGCGCAAAGATTGGTTCGCGGCGGCGATTGCCGCCTGCATGACTTCAGGCAAAGTCTTGTCAGCGACCTCCTTGAGCCCATCGCAATCGCTGGAGCGGGGACCAATCGGCAGCGGATCGTCGCGATAGGCTTCGACTACGAGATTATGAACGAGCCTGTCGCGGCGCCCGTGGCCTGGCGGCTGGAGTCTCGCATGGAAGTCGCGCGCGTTGAGCGTTGTCAGCGGGACGGCGGCTCTTTCGCTTTTGCCGAGGCTCTCGGCGACCAGCTGCTCGTGCCACCTGCCGGCCGACTCGAGCGCCCTGCTCCAGACCCTCAGCAGCCGCATCGACGCGCCGTGTTTGGCGGCCATCAGATAGTTCATCGCGGCGTACTGCAGGACGAAGTTTTCTCCCGGCGACGCTTCGCGGAAGTGCTGGTTCATCGCCGCGGCTCCCTGGAGCAATTCGACGACGTTCAGCCCCAAGATCGCAGCCGGAATAAGGCCGGCGGCCGACAGGACTGAAAAACGCTCGCCAACTCCCTCGGGCACCGAGAAGATGTCGGGGTCGCCGAGCTCTTTAGGGAAGTTGAAGAGCTGGCTGCCGTCGCGGGTGATGGCGATGACGCGCTCGCGCACTGCCGCAGCATCCCCGTTGCACTCGGCTTCGAGAGCGGCGAGGAATGGTCGCAGCGCGATGGTGGTCTCAAGCGAGTCGCCGCTTGGGTCGACGACCACGATGCCCCAGTCGGGTTTGCCAGGTTCGCCCCAGTGGCTGCGCTCGCTCGGCTGGCTGGCCAAGAGCCGCAGCAGGCCGCGGACCGCGTCGTTGTCGAGGTTGTTCCCTTCAAAATACATCCGCGGACGACTGCCGCGCTCACCGCGCGACAGTTCATTCCAGTACGGCTGACAGCAAGCATCCATCAGGGCTCGTGCGCCGGCGTGCGGGCTGCCGGTGCCGAGGACCACGACGCGGTCGAGCATCGTTGGAATGCGCTTGCCAGCGGCGAGAATGCGCGCCAGTTCGCTGCCGCGGCGATCCTTCTCGTAGTCCGCTAACAACCGCTCGGGCAGCGGATAAAACCCGCCACCCAGCGGCCGCTTATTGGTCGGCGTCGGCAGTTTGCCCTCGAGCATCTGCAGGTCGATGTCGACCACTTCGTCGCGGAGCCGCGCCAACATCGGTTCGAGCGCTTGAACTTCGGCTGGCTCGAGCCCTTTGCCGGGAATAAAGGCGGCCGACGGATCGAAGCGGAGCAGTCGCATCTGCAGAATTGCCCTAATGAGTTTTGACGTTGGTATGCGGTAATTGGATTCTTCTTCGCCCCAACGGGGCAGCCAC
>JBQCEI010000561.1:0-4079 GCA_051960375.1 Aureliella sp.
TCCACCAGCGGTTTCACTGGAAAGGCAAAGTCGACGCGGCCGCGATCGCCGGCCGGCAGCGTCCGCGTTTCTTCCCAAACGACTTCCCCATTGAGCTTGACCGCGAGCTTCAGCGGCGCCGATTCGTGCATGCGATCGCGCACGACCAGCGTTCCGCGGAGCATATCCCGTTCAAAGACACGTTCCGGGTGTTCGACCGCGAGCAGGCTGATGTCTTCAGGTGCTTTCTGGCCGCCGTAGCCGATGACGAACACCGGCCGGCGCTGCGCCGCCAGACTCTCCGCAACCGCCAGCGGCGAAACGCCTGCGTTGCTCCGTCCATCGCTCAGCAAAACAATCGTCTCATTGCTCCCAGCACTCGCGCCCTCTGCACTCGTGCTCGTGCTCGTGCTCGTGCTCGTGCTCGTGCTCGTGCTCGTGCTCGTGCTCGTGCTCGTGCTCGTGCTCGTGCTCGTAGGCGATGATTGCCCATCGCCATCGCTCGACATCCCCGGCTGGTCGGAAACGAAAGCGCGACCGCCCGCCAAGGCTTCGCCGAGCCGAGTGACGCTGGCAAACTGTTCGGGCATCCAAGCCTGCGTCTCGCGGGGCAGGGGAGTGGTCTGCGTGAGCGTCGATTCCCAGAGCTTGCTTCGACCGGCATCGAAGCGTTCGACAACGATCTCGAATTCGTCGCGAACCTGGGCGAGCACGCCGCCGTCGGCCGCCAGCAATCGCTGGAGGGCTCGCTCGTAGCGCGGCGACTTGTCGAAGCGGTCGATGACCGGTGAGGCTTCCGCGTCTTGCAAATCGCCGCTCGCTGAAGCATCACCGGCGGAAGCGGCCCGCGCGTCGGACGTTTGACTTTCGAGCCAACCGAGCGAACGGGCGATGGCGAGCTTGGCGTCCTGATCCAGCTGGCGATCGGCCACCGACATGCTTCGCGAACCATCGACCAGAAACCGCAATCGGCCGGGCTCGCCTTCGCGATAGCGATGATGCAAGACGGGGGCGGTCAGCACGAGCAAGCAGAGCGCGATCGCCGCGGCTCGCAGCGTCGGCAGCAACCAACGCGCGGCGCCAGAGAGCGCTCGCGACTCGCGCCAGTAGAGCCACCAACTGAGCAGGGCCACCGCGCCGGCCAGCAGCAAGCCTTGCCAGAGTGCAACATCACCGATAAAGCGTAAGCTGGTCATACGGGCGTCCGTGTCAGGCTCTGCTGCAGCAAGAGTTCGGCGAACAGAAAGACGACCAGAGCCAAGAGCACCCAGCGCCAGATCTCGCGTCCCGTCTGCTTGATCATCTCGGCTTGCCAGAACGCAGCAGCCGAATCCTGCACGTCGGCTTCCAGTCGCTCGGCAATGCCGGCCAGAGCGCTGCTGGTGAGCGGCGCCAGTTCCGATTCGGCGGCCGGCGCGTTGACGGCAACGATCAGCGGTGAAGCATCGATGCCACTGAGCTGATATGCGCCCGGGAACTGCGTGCCGGCAAACTGAATCGTCTTCTGGCCGGCTGCTTGCTGCGGCTCGAGGCGATAGCGTCCTCCCTGGGGAGTCAAGAGATCGATCATCGCGCTCGAGCGTTCATCCTTTTCAGACTGCTCCGGTACGGGCCAGCTGACGGCTAACATCTGGCCCGTTTCCAAGTTCAATCGCGGCGAGCTGGCCGTCGCGCCGTACAGCACGAGTTGTTGCACCAGCGGCACGAACACTTCGCGCAGCGGCAGGTTCGACCAGCGATCATCGCAGCTCGTGGTCCACTGCAACACGCGCCCGCGACCGACCGCATTTTCTACCAAGAGCGGATCGCCGTTTTCGAGCGACAGCAAGGTTAGCGCCGAGCCCTTCTTGCGGTCGGAACGCTTCGCCTCGGCTGAATCATCTTTCGTAGGTTGTTCGGCACCGCATGCCAACTGGAACCATGTGCCGAACTCGACGCTGTCGAGCCGGCCGTTGCTGCTGCGGTTGAAGAACGCGAGCGCCGGATGCTCGTAGCTCTGCGGTTGGATTCGAAGCTGGGGTGCCCCTGATCGATCCGACGGCCGCGAAAGTTTGTCATAGTCGCATGGCAGGAAAGGCTGCGAACCCTTGACTCCCCAGTGGCTGTTGTACCAAGTGCTTTGCAGCGCATCGCCGGCCCAGACCATCAGCAATCCACCCTCTTCGACGAACCTTACCAATCGCTCGGCGGCTTGATCGTCGAGCACCGGCACGTCGGTCAGAGCGACCACTTGCAAGCTCGAAAGCCAGCGATCGCTGATCGATTCCGGCTGGACGATCTCGCACTTGATCGGATCGGCTTCGGCGTGCGCTTCGGCCCAGCCGGCGGTCTCTTCGCTCATCGCTCCGGCAACGAGGCTGACCGCGTACGGAGACAAAGCGAGATTGAGAAACATCGCGTCGTCGATCGCTTTCGATTCGGGCGAGCGCGTGCTGACGATGCCCACGCGAACCGGCTCGATCACCTCGACGCTCCAACGAGCCACGTCGTCGCTTCGCACGACTCCGCTCGTCGGCAGGCCGGCTGCCTGGCGAGCTTCGGGTTCGTCGATCGATACGCTGAGCAGATGCGAGCCGAGGCTTTGCAGCTGGCAAGTGAAGACGATAAAAACTTGCGAATCGCCGGCGACCTCGACGGTCTTAGAAGCGAGCGCACTTCCATCGGCCGCCAGCACGACCGGCAAGTTTTTGATGCGCGTGCGACCATGGTTGCGAACCGCCACGCGAACCTCGAGCGATTGCTGGTGCGTGACCACGTTCGCGCCGGGGGGTCGCTCGATTTGCACCGACAGATTGTCCGCGCTCTTAGGCGTGATGGGAATAAAGGTCACTTCGATCGGCGTTTGGCCAGAACCTGCGGCCGTTTCTTTGAGCGAGGCCAGCGCTTCGGGGGGAACGTCTTCCCAGGCGCTGCGTTGGCAATCGCTCAGCACGATCAGATGCCGCCGCGGCTGGCGAGCTTTGCTGAGCTCGGCCAGTCCGGCTGAGATTACGTCGGCCATCGGGCTGCTGCCGGTGCCGACCTGCACTTCGCGCAGTCGCCGCAACGCTCGCCGGCGATCGAAGGTCGCGCCGGCTGCCTGATCAGCTGCCGCGCCGCTGCTGAGGATCGTCACTTCGGTCGAAGGGCCAAAGCGATCGATCAGCTCGGCCGCTTCGGCCAGCGCCGTATCAAAGCACGAACCGTCTTGTGCGGCATCGCCGCTGGTATCGACCTTGGTATCGCTTCCACGCGTCTGATCGGTTCGCTCGCTCTCAGCGGGCCGCTCGCTTTGGGCTTCCATGCTGAGACTGTTATCGATGACTAGCACGACCGAATGCTGATTGCCGCCGGCGGCCGTGCGCCACGCGGTCAGCACGGGACGCGCTAAACACAGAGCCAGCACTGCCGGGATCAGCATCCGCAACAACAGTAACAGCCAGGCTTGCCACTGCACGCGCCGCGAGTTGACCTTCAGGGCCGACTCGAGCAGATGCATCGCGCCCCAATCGAGCACGCGGAAGCGGGTGCGATTGAGCAAGTGAATGATCAGCGGAACAGCTGCGGCAGCAGCGCCGGCGAGCAAAAGAGCATTGAGAAACGTCATGGCCCGCGACCTCGCGCGGCCAGATAAGCTGCCAGCAAGCCGGCGTGCGGCTCGTCGGTCGTGCAACTGATCAGATCGATCTTCTGCTTGCTGCACCCGGCGCCCAGCGCCGTGCGAAAACGCTGCAGGTTTTCCAAGTACGACTTGCGGAGCAGCGAGCTGTCGAGCAACCGCGTATGGCTGGCCAGTTCCAGCGAGCGGAACTGCGTCCGGCCACGGAACGGAAACTCGAGCTCGTCGCGATCCCAGATCTGAAACACGATCACATCGTTGCGAGCATGTCGAAAGTGGCCGAGCGCTCGCACCAGATTGTCGACTTCATCGAAGCAGTCGGAGATGAGCACTAGGAGCCCGCGGCGGCGGATCTTGGGCACGAGCTGCGTGAGGACCGTACTGATGGCGGTCTCGCCGGTAGGAGCCGAAGTCGCTAGCGTGCTGAGCAAACTTCGCAAGTGGCTCGGCTTGCTCCGCGGCGGAATGTATTCGCGCGGCGCGGTATCGAACGTAGCCAGCC
>JBQCEI010000562.1:0-2335 GCA_051960375.1 Aureliella sp.
AAATGCTCCTGCAACAGCGGCGCGAGCACCAGCGCGGCGACAAACCCGAGGATCACGCTCGGCAAGCTGGCCATCAGTTCGATGAGCGGCTTGACGCGCGAACGCATGCGCGGCGATAGAAACTCGCTGGTGTAGACTGCGGCCAACAGCGCCAAAGGCACGCTGAAGATCATCGCATAAAAGGTCGCCTTCACCGTGCCGAAGATCAGCGGAATAAGACTCAGCTTCGGCTCCGATTGCTCGGTTCCAGCCGATGATTGCCAGATGTATTTCGGTTCGGCATGCCCTTCGTACCAGACTTTGCCGAACAGGGCGCGGAGCGTTGCTTCCGGATAGGCCACATCGAGGGCCGCGCGGGTAAGATTCCGCGGCGACACGACAAATACGCCGTCGTTTTTCGGCGTCAAGAAAGCGCTCGATGAAGCGCTGCCGAACTCTTGTGCGCTCGGAATCGGCACGCGGCGCAAGAGCGTATCGGTGGTCGTCATCACCAGCGACAAGTTGGCGTCCTCGGTCGCGACCAGAGCCAAGTGACTGGCGCTGCTACTGGCGATGCTCTTAACCGGTTTGCTGCTCAGCGGAACTTCGTGAGTTGCCACCAAGCGGTATCCATCGCTGGCCGCGCCGGCCTCGTCGCTCTGCACGATGTTCCAGCCATGCAGGCGTCCCTTTTCATCGCCGAGCAGCAACGTTTGCCGGCCGATGAGAATCGCGGCGGCAGTCAAACGGCCGCCATCGACCAGACCACTCACCGATTCCATGTTCGCCGGCCCGGTGGGCTCGATGGCAAAGCGATCGAGAGTCCCGGTGTCCCAAGCGATGATCGCGTGACTGGCTCGGTTGGCCAGCATCAATCCGAGCGGGCGTTTCTTGCTCCGCTTCTCCAGCGGCGAGCGCGTCGCGTTGATCTCCTGAGTGACTTGGCCGGTGAGCATGTTCTCGCGCGATTCGATCTGAGCGACAACCAGCTCGCTGTCGGTGGCCGCCAAGAGGGTCGACGAACCTTGCTGTGAAAACTGGTTCGAGGTATCGGGCGGCAAGTAATCGATCGCCTGCAGCGGCTCGTCGGCAACCTTGGCCGGCGCTGACCACTGTGGCGCGGTCAGCTCGACGCGGCGCACGGCACCTTCGGCGAACAGATGGTAAACCGCTTGACCGCTGACGGCGATTGGGTGCTCGCTGTCCAGACGCACATCCTCGGGCACTTGAGCCGGCGCGAGCAGATCGGACTGGAACGCGAACGTCACGCTCTGGAACGTTCCATCATCGAAGCCCAACGTAAGCGTCTGACGATCGATCGACAGGCACGCGCAGGTCGCTCGCCGCGCCGATGCAGCGGCTGGCTCGGCGTTGGCCGCACTTGCGTCAGCAGCACCTGCACCTGCATCTGAGTCCGCTGCATCTGCGTCAGCCGCGTTGGCATCGGTAGGCGCCGCTTCCGCTGGCTGCACTGCTGCAGCTTGCGTTGCCGCAGGACCGGGGAACTCGCCGATCGAGCGGCCATCGGCGGCCGAGGCGAGCGTGATCTTCCCTTGGTCATCGGCGGTCCAGACGATCAGTCCGTATTCGTCCGAGCCGGCGAAGTTGGGAGCGATGTCCCCGGCGAGGTCGAGCGTTTGCCAATTCGAAAGGCTGGGCGAGCGATGCAAGGGCCAGGCGGTCGCCAGCAGCACCAGCACCACCAAGAGAACCGCGGCGATGGTGCCGATGCCTCCGATCGCGATCAAACGCGAGACGAGGGCGTCGCCAAATTTGACTCGCCACGGGGTTTGTTTGCGTCTCCGTACTCCCGCGTATGCATCACTGGACACAAATCGACCTCAGAATCCTGGCTCCAACCCAACGGAGGCCAGCGCCTTGCGAGCCATCGGTGCGGTCAAAGGCAAATAGCCATCCTTCACCACTTGGGTTTGCCCCTGCTGGCTGAAGACGAAACGCAGGAACTCGGCGCGGAGCGGATCGAGCTTCTTGCGCGGATCGTGATTGACGGCGATGTACAGGAAACGCGACAGAGGATAAGCGCCGCTGTAGGCGTTGGCTGCCTCCGCCGGGACGGCTTTGCCCCCGGCTTTGGCCACCAGGGCCAGCGGTTTGACATCCGCCGTGCGATAGCCGATGCCGCTGTAGCCGATGCCCAGCGGGTTCTTGCCGACCGCTTGCACCACGGCCGAGCTGCCGGGCAGTTCCGCGACCCAGGTGCCGTAGTCGCCGTCGCCGAGCACCTTTTCTTTGAAGTAGCCGTAGGTTCCCGAAGCTGCGTTGCGGCCATAGCACGTGATCGTCTGCTCGGCGGTCGAGCCTTTGACGCCAACTTGTCCCCAAGTCGTGATCCGCT
>JBQCEI010000563.1:0-3296 GCA_051960375.1 Aureliella sp.
GACCGATAACACTCCTTCGTGCTCCAGCAGCGTAAAACCGCGAGCGAGCAGATGGCGGTTGATCGTATCGCGGGTCTCCACCAGCGAGTACGGTCGCTGAGTCGCCAGATTCAAATAGTCGCCCGGCAGCTCTTGCCAATCGAGCGACAGATCCGAAACATCCGCTAACCACCGCAGCAAGTCGGGCCACGGTTGATTGCGAAATTGGAACTGCACCTTGCCGTCGGCATCGGGACGGACTTTGAATTCGTCGGGATTGGGTGGCTGGGGCGGCGTGGCCGGGCGCGGTACGACGGCCGCCGCGTCGGTCTTGCCGTCGGGTTTGCCTTCGCTCTTGCTCTTGTCGTCTTCGGGCTTGATCGGTTTGCCGTCAGGGCCGATCTTGGGTTGCTCGCCGCCGGGGGGCGTACCGGGCCTGCCGCCGCCGGGCTGAGCAGATGGAGCAGAGGCCGACGGCGCGGGACTGGCCGACGAAGAGGGTTTAGCCTCTGGCGTGGCCGCAGGCGTAGCAGCCCGCTCGGTCTCTTGTCCCAGTAGCCAGCGTGCATCGGCTGCTGCGCCGATGAGGGCTGCGGCGCAGAGAATGGACCATCGGCCAAGCAGGGGAGATGCGTTTCTCATGGATGGGCGTATTGATCAAAGGAGGGGTAGAGCTGGTTGGAAGACGGCCACGGAAATGTCGACGGAAGCTCAGCTGCTCTAGTTCCCGTGGAGTCGCACAAATCCCAACCGAGCATTAGACTAGTCGGACACAGGGGCGGCGGGAAAGTTCTCCTGCCAGGCTTCTCGGGCCGATCACGCGTGATAGAGGATGCGCCTGGACAGTCAATTTGTCTATTCGGATTATGCCAGGAATAACTAAGGAAAGCAAACTGGGCAGCCAGCGGGCAGCTCGCGACTCGGGCCGAGTTGTGATCGGCGTGGACGAAGCCGGCTACGGCCCCAATATCGGTCCGCTGGTCGTCGCCGCAAGCGCGTGGCGCGTGCCGTCGAAAATTTCCGAATCGGAATTCGCCGAGCTGCTGAGCGATTGCTTTCTGCCGCAAGCTTGGTGCGTAGATTGCCCGCATGTGCCGCTGGGCGATTCCAAGCAGCTCTATTCCCCTGCGTCCGGCCTCCGCACACTCGAAGCAGGTTTGTTAGCCCTGCTAGCACAGCTTGAGCAACTGCCGAGTTTCGACTGCGGCTTTGCGTCGGTACTCGAAGGGCTCGCACACCAGGCCGCTGCCCCTTGGCGCTCGAGCCACCAAGCGTGGTACGCCGAGATTCCAACCGAACTGCCGGTCGCACACTCGATCGAAGAAGTGCTGCGGCTGGCCGCTTTGGCGCGCGAGCACCTCAGCCAGTGCGGTATCGAATTGCTGGCCGTTCGCGCTTGCATCGTTACCGAATCGCGCTTCAACGAAATGTTGCAGCGCTTTGGTTCCAAAGGGCGATTGCTTTCGACCGTCACGATGGAATTGGTAACCGCGCTGTTGGCCGATCACGCCCAGTCGGCGGTCGAGGTTTTCTGCGATCGGCACGGCGGTCGCAAGAAGTACTCGTGCGTCTTGCTGGAAGCGATGCCCGACGACTGGTTCGATACTTTGGATGAGACACCCGTGCGCTCCAGTTACCGCCGGCAACGCCAACCCGAACTGCAGGTTCATTTCTCGGTCGGCGGCGACAGCTTTCCGCCGACCGCCCTGGCTTCGATGACGGCCAAGTATTTGCGCGAGCGTTTGATGTCGGCGATCAACCAGTTTTGGTGCCAGCACGTGGCCGATCTGCGTCCGACGGCAGGCTATCCCGGCGATGCGCGCAGGTTTCGCGATAAGATCGAAGCGGTGGCTGCCCAGCTGGGTCATGCGGTCGAAGACTGGTGGCGGACGTGTTAAAGAAAGAGGAAACTCTACCGCTCGAAGTCGCCGTCGCCGCTCCACCATCTTCCGTAGTCGGGCACGCTGCACCGCTCACTCCGCGCGAGCGCTGGCTGGCCGACGCGAGTCTGATGCTGACAGCGATCTTGTGGGGGATCAACATTCCGGTCGTCAAGATGGCGACAGGGAGCCTTGACCCGATCGTGTTCAACGCGCTCCGCATGGTGCTTTCGACGATCGTGCTCGGAGCGTTTGCGCTTCTCGAGTCGCGCTGGAAAGAACAGCCGAACAACGGTTTTTCGCGGGGGCGGTTTGTGATCTTCGCGCTGGTCAGCGGGCTGGTCTATCCGCTGATGTTCATGGTCGGAATCGACTACACGACCGCCGGCAACACGGCGCTGCTCCTGTCTTCGATGCCGCTCTGGACGGCGGTGATCTCAGCGATCTTCATTCGCGAGCGCTTACCGCTGCTGACCTGGGTGTCGCTGTTCATCGCTTTTGTCGGCACAGCGATCGTCATCGCAGCCGGCGGCAAGGTGAGCATGTCGACCGCGAATTTTACGGGCAACCTATTGATGCTCGCCTCGGCCATGCTGTGGGCCAGCGGCACCGTGATCAGCGGACCACTGCTGAAACAGATCACGCCGCTGCGGCTGGCGTTTTTGAGCAGCTTGCTGACAACGCCTTTGCACTTGCTGATCGTCAGCCGGCAATTGCCTGAAGAGTTGCCCAAGCTCGCCCAGTGGCAGAGCCTGGCGGCGGTGGTTTACTCAGGTGCGTTTTCGACCGGCATTGCGTACGCGACCTGGCACATGGGCGTCAGCCGCTTGGGCGGTTCGCATGCGTCGGTCTTTCAGAACGTCGTCACGCTGGTCGCCGTGCTCGGCGGCTGGCTGGTGCTCGGCGAACCGATGTTGACCAGCCAACTCGTTGGCGGGCTGCTCATGATCGTCGGCATGCTGTGCATGCGCTACAGCCGCCGCTGAGTTAAGAAGAGTTTTACCGCGGAGGACGCAGAGAGCGCGGAGGTGTCTTGCTCCGCGCTCTCCGCGGTAAAAAAATGAACCCGGCAGTTTGTGCTACTGCGCCAGCGATGGTGCTTTGTCGGAGTACTTGCTCTCCATGCGCTCGAGGCACTTGCCGATTTGGCGAACGGCTTGGCGGAGGCGAGCTTCGTTTTCGACCAGAGCCATGCGCAAGTAACCTTCGCCGGCTGGGCCGAAGCCGCTGCCGGGGCTGACGGCGACGTCCCCTTCTTCGAGCAGCATCATGGCAAAGTCGAGCGTGCTCATGCGCTTCTGCCACTTCTCAGGCACCTTGCCCCACACGAACATACCGGCTCGCGGCGGCGTGGCTTCCCAGCCGATGCGATGCAGGCCTTCGACCAGCACGTCGCGGCGGCCTTGATAGATCTGCGACTGCCGCTCGACGGCCGCT
>JBQCEI010000564.1:0-4425 GCA_051960375.1 Aureliella sp.
CCGAGCAGAAGCTGCTGGTTGCAGCGGAGGTACTGCGAGCCTATGTCGCTGAGGAGCTTGCCAAGCTTCCACCAGCCACGCGCGTCTATGCAGCCGGGGCCAAAGTTCTCGATGGCAACGGAACCACCGCGCAATCGATCGCCGCGCCGCAGCCGATTCAAGTCTTGAGCCGCGGCGATATCGACAAACCGCTGCGACCGATAGGCCCCGGCGCGCTCTCGGCGATCAAAGCGTTGAACGGCCGCTTCGACATCGACCCGGGCGCAGGCGAATCGGCCAGGCGTGCTGCGCTGGCCGATTGGCTCGTCGACTCGAAGAATCCGCTCACTTGGCGGAACATCGCCAATCGACTCTGGCACTACCATTTTGGCCGCGGCCTGTGCGATACGCCCAGCGATTTCGGTCGCATGGGTGGCGAAGTCTCGCATCCCGAGCTGCTCGACTGGCTAGCCTGCGAGTTGCGGGACAATGGTCAGTCGCTCAAACGATTGCATCGCTTGATCGTGACCAGCCGAACGTACCGTCAGGCTTCCGAAGCGACGGGAGATGCGCATGCGCAGTTCATGGCCGTCGATGGGGAGAATCGCTGGCTGTGGCGACAGAATCGGCAGCGATTGGATGCCGATTGCTACCGCGATGCCGTGCTGACTGCATCAGGCCGCCTCGATCGAACCTTCGGCGGGCCGAGCATCCCGCAGTTTACTACGAGCCCCGGACAGCAATTGACGCCGGTACTCGACTATAGCAAGTTCGACTGGAATTCCTCGCAAGCCGGCCGCAGGAGCATCTATCGCTTCGTATGGCGCGGCATCGCCGATCCGTTCATGGAGACGCTCGACTTTCCGGACCTGGGACTGCTCGCGCCGCAGCGAGCCAACTCGTCATCGGCGCTGCAAGCGCTGGCGATGTACAACAACGATTTTGTCTTGTTCCATGCACAGCGACTGGCCGAGCGCATAGAGCAGCTGGCTGATGAACCGAAGACCCGGCTATGTCTGGCTTTTCGCTTTGCACTGCAGAGAGAGCCAACGCCCGCTGAACTGGAGATGTTCCAGGCGCTGGCCGAAAAACACGGTCTCGCGGCTGCGGTGCGGGTTATCTTCAACTCCAATGAGTTTCTATTTCTGGATTGAGCGGAGCTTTCCTCCGCGCTCTCCGCGCCTCCGCGGTTAAAAAGGGAAACTGGACATGACAGCCTTTTGTCAGCGGCGGCGTTGGCTTTCCACCGTCGGCAGTGGCTTTGCCGGCTTAGCGCTGACGCACTTACTATCGTGCGACTCGGCTGCCCATGCCGACGGCTTGCATCATCCGGCTAAGGTCCGGCGCATCATCCAGTTGTTCATGACCGGCGGAGCCAGTCCGATGGACTTGTTCGACTACAAACCGGCGCTGGAAAAACTGCACGGTCAAATGCTTGGCCCCAAAGATAAACCCGAAGGCTTCACCGCCGCGGCCGGTTCGATCATGAAGAGCCCTTTCCGGTTTCGCCAGCATGGCCAGTGCGGCCGTTGGGTGAGCGAGCTATTTCCCGAGCAGGCCAAGTGTGTCGATGACATGGCGTTCTTGATGGCCATGGCCTCGAAGACGAACGTGCACGGGCCCGGCACTTACATGATGAATACGGGCTTTCTCACGCCGGGCTTTCCATGCTTCGGGGCGTGGGTGTCGTATGGCTTGGGCAGCATCGTCGACAATTTGCCGACGTTCATCGTGCTGCCCGATCCGAAAGGCTTGCCGTACAACCAGAAAGGGCCTTTCAGTTCCGGTTTTCTGCCGGCGATCCATCAAGGAACGGTGATCGATGCCAGGCTTGCCAATCCGATACGCGACTTGTTTCCGTCGGATAAGTTTGACACCGCGCGTGGTCGTGCCAGCGACGATGGCTTGGAGCTACTGGCTCGATGGAATCGTCAACATGCCGAGCAGCATCCTGATGATTCGCGGCTGGAGGCGCGCATCGCCAGCTACGAACTGGCCGCCAAGATGCAGCTGAGCGCTCCCGAAGCGTTCGATCTCACGCAAGAGACCGACACTATGCATCGAGCCTACGGCACCGATCAGCCGGCCACAGCCGACTTCGGTCGGCGCTGCTTGCTGGCGCGACGTCTAATCGAACGCGGTGTGCGCTTCGTTCAGCTTTGGAGCGGTCCGCAGGGAGCGACAGGCAACTGGGACAATCATGCTAATATCCAAACCGAGCTGCCCCCGATGGCCGCAAGCGTCGATCGACCGATTGCCGCGCTGCTCCGCGACCTGAAAGCCCGCGGGCTCATGGAGGATACGCTAGTGGTCTGGACCACCGAATTCGGCCGCACGCCGTTTGCCCAAGGTTCGCTCGGCCGCGATCACAACGGCGGTAGCTTTGTCACCTGGCTGGCCGGCGCGGGAGTGCGCCCCGGAACCTCGCACGGCCAGAGCGACGAATGGGGTTACCAGGCCGTCGAAGGCAAGACGTACTGCTACGACTTGCACGCCACGCTGCTGCACCTGATGGGCATCGACCACAAGCGGCTGACGGTCCGCCAAAACGGCATCGACCGTCGCCTCACCGACGTCCACGGCGAAGTTGTCTTCGACATCTTGGCGTAGGACGTGATCATCCGTCGTGTGGCACTGGCTATGCCAGTGTCTTCTACTCGAAGTGCTAAGGTCGGACGCCGATGTCAACGCTCTAGTGGAAGTGAGCTCTCGCTGAGTCGCAGCTGCTTATACGTGTCTGGCATTGGAAGCTAATGTAGTTGGCGAGCCTACAAACTTCGAAAGTAAGACACTGGCATAGCCAGTGCCACACGAATGCTCCGCGGTAAAAAACGAGCAGCTCACCTGGGCTGCGTCAACCTCTCTCGCACCAGCTGCGGCAAAAACTTCACCGGCACCGAGCCGTGGGAGAGCACCGCTTCGTGAAAGCGGCCCAGTTCGAACTTGTCGCCGAGCTCGCGCTCGATTTGTTGCCGCAGCCGATAATGCGCCATGCGTCCGACGAAGTAAGTGCTCAGCTGCACCGAACTCTGTTTGGCCCGTACGATTTTCAGTCTCGCTTCGCCTTCGGACTGATAAGCGTCTTCGACCAAAAACCGCAGCGCTTCGTCGTCGCGGATGTCGGTCGAGTGCATCTTGTGATCGAGAATCGCATTGGCGACCGCGCGCAGATAGAACTTCAATTGATTCAGCCGCAGAGCCAGCTCGCCGTCGCCGTAACCTTGATCGAGCATCATCTGTTCGGTGTACACGGCCCAGCCTTCGATGAAGACGCCCGACTGCAGCACGCGGCGGATGAGCGACGGGCAGCGATTGGAGTACTCGAGCTGCACATAGTGCCCCGGATACGCTTCATGGATCGTCAAGATCTGAAGCATGTGGCGATTGTATTCCTCGAGGAAGCTGCGCACTTTATCGGCGCCCCAAACCGACGGCGGCGGACTGACGGCGTAGTAGCTCAGGCCGTCGGGATCGAGCGGCAAAGCCGAATCGAGATAGGCCAGCGAGTTGCCGCGGCGGAACTCGGGCATCTCGATCACTTCGCAGCGATCGGGCTCGGGCAACCGCAAGATGTCCTTGTCGCGAATGAACTCGCGTATGCGGTTGACCGTGGCTCGGGCGTCGAGGATCAGCGTCTCGGGATCGCCGTGCTCTTTGCTGACTGCCGCGGTGACTTGGGCGATCGTCTCGCGGCGGCCGCGCTCGTCGTCGGGCGGGAGCGGCTGCTGCGGATAGTAGCGACTCCAGAGCTGACGAGCCACCACGTACATTTCGTTTTGAACGCGAGCGAATTCCTTCTCGGCTTCGCTCACGACGCGCTCGGCATCCCAGCCTGCATCCAAGACGAGCTCGAGCTTGGCGGCGAAACGTTCTCGACCCAGTCGCCACTCGCCTTTGGCTTTAGGCAAAAGTTCCTCTTCGAGAAACGTTTGATAGTCCTTCAGTTCCTTCACCGCCCGCTCGGTCGCTGCCTTGAGCGCGTCGAGCTGCGGCGTTTGACCGACCAGTTCGAAGATTCCCTTTTCATAGAAAGCGATGGCGCCGCGATTTTGCAGGATGGCCGTTTCGAGGATCGGACGCGGAGGATTGTTGAGCGTCTTGCGAGCGGTGGTGATGATCCGCGGAATCTGCTGGATGCGAGCGATCGCGTTCTCGACGTTCTTCTGCTTCGGCAAAGTCGATTGCGTGAGCAGCGAATAGACGCTGTCGCTGATGTAGCTGCCGTAGGTCCGAGGATCTTCAACGAACGGATGCGTGTTTTCGGCTAGCCAGATATTGCGGGCCAAGTCGGCTTTGAAGATCTCGTAACTGATCTTGCCATCGGACGACAGTTCGGCGTCGCCGAATTGGTCGTTCAGTCGCTCGAGCTGCTTGCGATAATGCTCGAGCCAGCGCTCGCGCGCCTCGGCCGAGATGTCGTCCAGCAAGTTATCGAAGCGATGATCG
>JBQCEI010000565.1:0-2928 GCA_051960375.1 Aureliella sp.
CATGGGCGATCGCCACATCACCTTCACCTGGCGCGGCGGTCAAAAGCCGGTTAAGTTCGGCGGAACGTTCAGCGGCGTAATCGCCCAGCTGCTCGAGCAGTATCGCGGCACCAACAGCACGATCGGCCGCAAACGCTACGAAAAATACATGGAGACGCTGCACTGCACCGAGTGCGATGGTCAGCGACTCAACGCGCAAGCCCGACACCTCAAGCTCCGCGGCGTCGATCCTGCGACCGGCAAAGGGACAGGCAAAGCGGCTTGGCATAGCTTGCCCGAAGTATGCGAGCTGCCCATCGAGCGAGCGCTGCAGTTCCTCTCGCAGCTCGAGCTGAGCGAGATGGAGCGCAAGATCGCCGCCGAAGCCATCCGCGAAATCACTAGCCGCTTGCAGTTCCTGCTCGACGTGGGCCTGGACTATCTGACGCTCAATCGCCCCGCGCCGTCGCTCAGCGGCGGCGAAGCCCAGCGCATTCGTCTGGCCAGTCAGATCGGCGCAGGTCTGGTCGGCGTTTTGTACGTGCTCGACGAACCGTCGATCGGTTTGCATCCCCGCGACAACGATCGGCTGATTCATTCGCTAAAAGCCCTGCGCGATCAGGGCAACAGTTTGATCGTCGTCGAGCATGACGAAGACACGATGCGAGCGGCCGATTTGATTCTCGACTTCGGTCCCGGCCCCGGCGTGCGCGGCGGCGAAGTTGTCGGCCAAGGAACGCTCGAAAATCTGGCTGCCAGTCCCGAGAGTTTGACCGGTCAGTATCTCTCCGGCCGCGAGGTCATCCCGATTCCGGAAACCCGCCGCTCCGGTAATGGGCTGGCCCTGACGATTCGCGGCGCGACTCACAACAATCTCAAAGACATCGACGTCAGCATACCGCTCGGCAAACTGGTCTGCGTCACTGGCGTCAGCGGCTCCGGCAAAAGTTCGCTTGTCGGCGATGTGCTCGTGCCGGTGCTGCGTCGTCAATTGCACGCGGCCGAAGATGTGCCGGGTCGACACGAGAAGATCGAAGGCATCGAGCATCTCGACAAGATGATCGACATCGATCAGTCGCCGATCGGCCGCACGCCGCGCAGCAATCCGGCGACGTATGTAAAGGTGTTTGACGAGATTCGCAACATTTTTGCCGAGCTGCCCGAAGCCAAACGCCGCGGTTATGCAGCGGGACGATTCAGTTTCAACGTCGCGGGCGGTCGCTGCGAAGCGTGCGAAGGCAACGGCTCGAACAAACTCGAGATGGATTTCTTATCCGATCTCTGGATCACGTGCTCGGTCTGCGAGGGACGTCGGTACAACCGCGAAACGCTGCAGGTGCAGTTCAAGGGCAAGTCGATCGCCGACGTGCTCGAGATGGACGTGCAGCAGGCGCTCGACCTCTTCCAAAACGTGCCCCGCGTGGCCGACAAACTGCAAACGCTGCACGACGTGGGCCTGGACTATATCAAGCTCGGCCAGCCTTCGCCGACGCTCTCGGGTGGTGAAGCTCAGCGCGTCAAGCTCGCGAAGGAGTTGTCGAGACGCGATACCGGACGAACGCTCTACTTGCTCGATGAACCGACGACCGGTCTGCATTTCCGCGACATTCGCTTGCTACTGAAAGTTCTGCAGGACCTGGTCGATCGCGGCAACAGCGTGCTGGTGATCGAGCACAATCTCGACATCATCAAAGCGGCCGACTGGATCATCGACCTCGGTCCCGAGGGCGGAGCTGCTGGCGGCGAGCTGGTGTTCGAAGGCACGCCCGATGAGCTGATCAAGAGCCGCAATTCGCACACGGGCCGCTCACTGGCCAAACACTTGGCCGCGGTGCCGGTCAGCGCCACTCGCAAGCGCTCGGCCGCGCGCGCCAAGACATCGAGCAAGACGGCCCGCGTGCCCGCGCCCAAACTGAAAGTCCAAGGCGCATCGCAGCATAACCTCAAGGATGTCTCGCTCGAGCTTTCGCACAACACGCTGACCGTCTTCTGCGGCCCGAGCGGCAGCGGCAAGAGTTCGCTGGCGATGGATACGATCTATGCCGAAGGTCAACGCCGCTATGTCGAAAGTCTTTCGTCGTACGCGCGGCAGTTTGTCGGCCAGATGCCCAAGCCGCCGGTCGAGCGCATCGAAGGACTGGCTCCTTCGATCGCCATCGAACAGAAGAGCGTCGCGCACAATCCGCGGTCGACGGTCGGGACCGTTACCGAGATTTACGATTACGTGCGGGTGTTGATGGCTCGCCTAGGCGTGCCGCATTGTCCCGATTGCGACATACCGGTCAGCACTCAGACGGCGGAGCAAGTCGCCGACACGATCATGAAGCATCCGGCCGGGACGCGGCTGATTCTCGCCGCGCCGCTCGAGTGGCGGCCGACGCAGGCGCCGGCCGATCTGTGGCAGGAACTCCGCACGGCTGGCTTGCAGCGCGTGCGCCTGGCCGGCCGCACTTATTCGCTCGACGCGCCGCCGCGGTTGGCTGCCAGCGCCAACGATGACTTGCAAGTCGTCATCGATCGCGCGGTCGTCTCGCCGGAGAACCGCAGTCGCATCGCCGAAAGCGTCGAGCTGGCGCTGTCGCGCGGCGCAGGAGTGATGTTCGCTATCGAGCCCGATGAATCGCTCGAGGAACCGCTGTGGAAAACTGTGCGTCACAGTCAGCACTTGGCTTGCCAGCAGTGCGGTCTCAGCCTCGAGCCGCTGACGCCGCATTCGTTCTCGTTCAACACGCCGCTCGGCTGGTGTCCGGCGTGCGAAGGGCTCGGAACGCAGACCGGCACCGATCCGAACTTGCTGGTCGACTTTGGCAAGGGGCTGCTCTCAGGCGGCCTGCGTCAGTTTCCGGCCGGCCCCAGCGGCATCGCTTTCGAGATGATCACCGCGATGGCGCGGGCACTGGGGATTCCGACCGATGTGCCGCTCGACAAGCTCAACAGTTCCCAGCGGCG
>JBQCEI010000566.1:0-3928 GCA_051960375.1 Aureliella sp.
GCCCGTTCGCGACTGGACGCTGTAGACGACGATGGGCAGGTCGACCGCGCTCGCAATCGCCTTGTAGTGCTGGTACAGACCTTCTTGTGTCGGCTTGTTGTAGTACGGAGCCACTTGCAGCGACGCATCGGCTCCCGCCTTGGCAGCCCAGCGAGTCAGCCGCAGCGCTTCGGCCGTGCTGTTGCTGCCCGTGCCGGCCATGACCTTCACGCGCCCGGCGGCGATCTGAACCACTTCGCTGATGACGCGTTCGTGTTCCTCGTGCGAGAGCGTCGGTGATTCGCCGGTCGTTCCCACGGGAACCAAGCAGCGCGTGCCAGCGGCAATCTGGAATTCCACTTGTTCGCGCAGGCGGGGAACATCCAGGCGGTCATCGCGCAGCGGGGTGACAATCGCCACCGACAGGCCACGGTATTCGGATCCCTTACGCGTCGTCACCGCTTCCATTCCAACCCTCTCTTGGTAGTGCTTGCTTCAACGATCAATCGTTTCATTTCCGCAACCGCTTGCGGCAGGCCGACCATCACTGCCCGTGCGATGATGCTGTGGCCGATGTTCAGTTCGTCCATATCATCGATGGCAGCGACCGGGCCGACGTTGTGATAGTTCAGTCCATGTCCGGCATGCAGCTGCAACCCCAACTGGACCGCGCGCTTGCCGGCTGCGATCAGGCGTTCGAGCTCGATCGCTTTCTGCTTGCCGTGCGCCAGAGCGTAGCTGCCGGTGTGCAGCTCGACCATGGTGACGTCCGATTCGCGCGAGGCTTCGAGCTGGCGCGGATCGGGGTCGATGAACAGGCTGACTTCGATGCCTGCCACGCGGAGCTGGTCGACCGCCCGCCGCACGCGATCGGGATCGCCGGCTACGTCGAGGCCCCCTTCGGTGGTCACTTCTTCGCGCCGTTCGGGAACCAACGTGGCTTGGTGCGGCTCGATTTGGCAAGCGATGCCCAGAACCTCGCTATCGCAGGCCAGCTCGAGGTTCAGCCGCGTACTGACGGTCTCGCGCAGCAGGCGCAGGTCGCGATCTTGGATGTGCCGCCGATCTTCGCGCAAATGCACGGTAATGAGGTCGGCTCCGGCCATCTCGGCCAAGCCGGCGGCCAGCACCGGATCGGGTTCGTAGGTGCGTCGGGCCTGTCGCAACGTGGCGACGTGATCAATGTTGACGCCTAGCTGCGCCATGCTCGTCTCGCTCAAGCTCCCTGGAGATTCCTCATTTCGGCCCGCGGCTCGGACCGGCAATTCAGCGAGTCTACCATTGGATCGGCGTTTCAACCATCGGTCCGCGACTCGTTGCACCCCCGTGCGCCTGGAAATAAGATAAGGCGGCCTTACGGCCTCCCCACCCACCCCGGGCTTCCCTTTTGACCGAAACGAGGAATGCAATGACCAACGCATACGAACGCCGGAAGTTTTTGAAACTCTCGACCGCTGCAGCCGCCGGCGCCGCCATGTTGCCGCTGAACGCCACCTGGGCTCAGGAGAATAAGGACAAGCCCGCCGGCAAAAAGGGAAACAACCAAAACCTGCTCTTCAAGATTTCGCTGGCTCAGTGGTCGCTCCACAAAACTCTCTTCGCCGGCAAACTGGACAATCGCGACTTCGCCAAGACGGCTCGCGAAGAGTTCAAGATCGGCGCGATCGAATACGTCAACCAGTTCTTCAAGGACAAGGCCAAGGACAAGGAGTACCTGGCTGAACTGAAGAAGCGCCAAGAGGACAACAAGGTCCGAGCTCTGCTGATCATGATCGACGGCGAAGGGGCTCTGGGCGACCCCGATGAAGCCAAGCGCAAGCAGGCGGTCGAGAACCATTACAAGTGGGTCGAAGCGGCCAAGGAACTCGGTTGCCATTCGATCCGCGTCAACGCTCAGTCGACCAAGGACTACGAAGAGGCCAAGAAGCTGGCCGCCGATGGCCTGCGCCGCGTGAGCGAGTTTGCCGCTCAGCACTCGATCAACGTGCTGGTCGAAAACCACGGCGGCCTTAGCTCCAACGGCAAGTGGCTCTCGGAGACGATCAAGGCGGTCGGCCTGGCCAACTGCGGAACGCTGCCCGACTTCGGCAACTTCTACGACTACGATCGCTATCAGGGTGTTGCCGAATTGATGCCGATGGCCAAGGCCGTCAGCGCCAAGAGCTACGATTTCGATGCCGAGGGCAACGAGACCAAGATCGACTACGCTAAGATGATGAAGATCGTCGTCGACGCCGGCTACCATGGATTCGTCGGCATCGAATACGAAGGCAAGGAGCTGGACGAATACGAGGGCATTCGCGCGACCCGCAAGCTCTTGCTTAAAGTCCGCAAACAGATGTCGGCATAGCTGCCGGAGCGACCGATGGTTCGCCGCGCGAGCTAAACCTGCGCGGCGGATTGGACGCTTGCAGATACCATCAACCGGCGCGTCTTCGGGCGCCCGGTTGTTTTTCTTTTCACCACCCGAATTATCAAGTCGATCCGCCCATGACCATCGCCATGTCGCTCGAGTACTTGCTTTTGTACCTGCCGCTGCTGGCAGCTGTTGCATGCGTGGTGGGAGCGACGCGCCATGAGCGGCGCGAACTGATTCTAGAACAGACGCGTAAGACGGCCGTGTGGATCACCGGCTTTATGCTAGTGATCTACGCGGTACTGCAGCTGATTTCGTGGTCGGTGTAGGAGCCCCGCGCGGAGCGCTGGACTTGGCGCCTTTGTGTCTTCGTGGTTGATTCTTCAATGAACCACGAAGACACAAAGACACCAAGAAAAGCAAACGGTGTTGCTAGCGTTCTAGCATCCACGCCGCTAAGGTCAGCAGCCAGATCGAGGCCACGATCACGACCGAGGCGAGCGTGAGCCGCACCCAGACGCGGGTCGATGGAGCGCTCCAGGGTTCGACCGGAGCCGGCTCGATCAAGCCGTGGAGGAAGCGCTGGCGATGCGTGGCATCGGCCATCAACGCGGCGCGGCAAGGCTCAAGCAAACCGAACTGAACGGAAAACTCCAGCGCTCCGTAAAGCCGATGCTGGCGCCCGACCGGATCGATGCCAATAGCCTCGAAAAACCAGACTTGCCGACCGAAATTCGTATCGGTTTCCTGGTCGAGATAGACGCAGCGCACCGACTCGACGCGCGACTGATCGGGATCGTACTCTTTGCGGACCAAGGCGTTTCGCGCCTGGTTGGTGACCGCCTGCCATATCTCTTTCGAGAATGGGTGAAAACTGGCGTCCGACCTCATCCTTGCAACCCTGACAAAGAACGGATTTGGAAATGTTGATACAACTGGTATCGGTAGATTTCTTGAGGTTTCTCAATGAGCAATCCAAGTAGCAACCCGAGTTCCCGAACAATTCGAAATTGCTACTAGTGAACGGTTCAGCAGTGTGTTTCTTCCCCGGTGTCAACATCAATATAGTGAAGTTGCCAACCCTAAGTCAGCGCCGTTCGGGGCGATTAGCCACGTTGCGGCAAAAAATTGCGTGGAATATTTGCGTCCCTTAATCTAGCGACTCTCACCGGCTCGTGTAGCGGAGACTCGCCGTTTTGTCGCAGTTTGCGACGCCTGGGACCGGAGTTGGACGAGCCCGTCGCCTGCGGATTCTCTTCCCTTGCGCGAGCCACCGGCCCAAAAAGCATTTCAGCTAGCAAAATAGCTCGCCAGGCCTCTAAGGACCATTCGCCGGCCCTTCGATTTACCTGGTTTTGCCGAGCGATGCTAACGGAATTTTTTCAGATTTTCGTTGCTTTGCTGGCTGCGAGGTGCAGTAGCTGGCCGATCGGCAGGCGGTCTTCTTGTAACCCGACGCGTAAGCTCGCCCCGGAGGGGCCGTCGTCAGTAGCCCGGGGCGGAAGCCGGCGGCAGCCCCGGGACAAACAGCCCATAACCATTTCCTCCCCGGAGGGGCCGGCGTAGGCGGTTCCGTGGGCCTACGCCGGCCCC
>JBQCEI010000567.1:0-5277 GCA_051960375.1 Aureliella sp.
CGGAGCGTGCTGCCGCCGAAGCGACCCGCGGTGGCGATGCAGAAGGCAATGCCCGCCTTGTGCAGGCGACTCGGCAGCGTGTAGGGATCGTCGTAGGGCTGGTCGCGGCGCGTCGGCAAGCGATAGACGCCGCCGACGATCACCGGCACCTTTTCAGCCAGCAAAATTTCCTGGCAGTCGAGTGCATCGTAGCCGCCGTAGATGATCAGCCGCACATTATGTTGCCGCGCGAAGGCCACCGCCGAACGAATCTGCGGAGCGAGGTAGGCTGTCGCGATCAGCGGCATCTTGCGCTCGAGCACCGGCACGAGGGCATCGAGGCGCGCGTCGAACGTTGGCTTCTTATCCGACTGAGCGGCCGCTCGATAACGCGCGGCTTGATCGAAGAGCTCTTCAAGCTTTTCCAGCTCCGATTCGTCGCTCTGGCCTTGTGCATCGCCGTTGGCCGGTTCGACTCGCGGCCAAGTGATCTGCATGCCGATGTCCTCTTGGAGCGTCATGTCCTCCCACGTCCAGCCGTCTAACATCATCAATGCCGAGCGCCCGCCGACCAGGCCGCCATCAGGTGCGCTGACCCCCAGCAAGACGCCGTTGGCCCGAGCGACCGGGATCAGTTCGCTGTCGGGATTGAACGCGGCTTCAGCACGCACGTTGGGATTGATCGCGCCGGTCTCGCGCATGTCGAGCGTGGCTCGCACCGAATCGATCTCGGTCAGACCGATGTTCGACAAGGGGTCGATCAGGCCGGGATAAACGTGCGCTCCCTTGGCGTCGATGCGCTGGGCATCATCGGGCACTTTGACATCGGTGGCCAGCCGCGCGATCTTGCCCTCCTTGATCACGATCGTCGCATCGGTAAGCGTTTCATCGCAGATCGTATGCACGGTCGCGCCGACGATGGCGATCGGTTGCTGCGGGCGGGCGCCGGGGATCTGATCCGATGCCTTGGTCGAGAGCGAGATATTTAAACAGATCGTCGCGATCAGGATGCATGGGATTCGATTGGAAATGAGCATCGATGCACCGATGGTTGAAGCGAAAGGGAAAGAGTTTTTACCGCGGAGGACGCGGAGAGCGCGGAGAAACGGGCTAGCGATGATTTTCGTGATCATGATCGTGGCCGCTGTGGTTGCAGAATTCGTCGTAGCGTACGAACCAGAGCGACGGATCGTGTTCGTCGTGGCCGTTGCCCGACATCTTTTCGCCCGAGGCGAGCACGCGCTCGACCAGCGCGCGGTGCAGCTTGGCTGCCTTCACGCGGGCCTCGGCGTCCTCGTCGCGATCGAAGTACTTGCGGCCGTCGATCCAGGTCTGTTCACAGCGGCTGAGCGTCGACAGCGGCGAGCCGCTCCAAATCACGAAGTCGGCATGTTTGCCAGGGGCGAGCGAGCCGACGTGCTGGTCGATGCGGAGTTGTTTGGCCGGGTTGAGCGTCACGAACTTGAGGGCTTCCTCGGGCGAGACGCCGCCGTACTTGATCGCTTTGGCGGCTTCGTGATTGAGATGCCGCCCCAGTTCGTTGTCGTCGGAGTTGAACGAAACGATCACACCGGCTCGATGCATCAGAGCGCCGTTGAACGGAATCGCATCGCGGACTTCGAACTTGTAAGTCCACCAGTCGGAGAACGTCGAGCCGGTCGCGCCGTGTTTGGCCATCGCATCGGCGATCTTGTAACCCTCGAGCACGTGCTGAAGCGAACCGACCTGGACGCCGTAATCCTCGAGCGTCCGCAGGAAAGCCAGGATTTCATCTTGGCGATAACTGTGGCAGTGAATCCAGCGCTGCTTTTCGAGCACTTCGACCAGGGCTTCGAGTTCATAGTCGCGTCGCGGCGGCAAACGTTTGCCTTGAGCGGCCGCGGCCGAGTGGGCTTGGCGATAGAGCTTGGCCGCTTCGAAGCGATCGCGGATGATCTGCTCGACCC
Organism: Aureliella sp.; assembly: GCA_051960375.1. Classification (GTDB taxonomy): domain Bacteria; phylum Planctomycetota; class Planctomycetia; order Pirellulales; family Pirellulaceae; genus Aureliella. The sequence goes on from JBQCEI010000567.1 coordinate 1,926, forward strand.
CCATGCGCGTTTGCGGATAGCGGCCCGTGGCTCGGTCGCCCCAGTTGCTTTGCTTGACGTTCTCGCCCAGGGCGAACTTGATGCCCGGCGGCGCCTCGCGCATCTTCAACTCGTCATCGCTGGCTCCCCAGCGCAGTTTGATGACCTGGTTCTGGCCGCCGATCGGATTGGCCGAGCCGTGCAGGATGTTGGCCGTGGTGACGCCCCCGGCGAGCTGTTGGTAGATCGTCATGTCGTTGGGATCGATGAAGTCGCCGATGCGCACTTCGGCGGTCACCGCTTGCCCCGACTCGTTCACGCCGCCGTCGGTCGCCATGTGCGAGTGGCAGTCGATGATGCCGGGCGATACGTGCTTGCCGCGCGCATCAATGATCGTGGCCCCTGCGGGCGCGGCAAGGGCTTGGCCGACTTTGTCAATGATCCCGCGGTGAATCAGCAGATCGCCCGACGAGAGGATGCCCGCCTCGTCGCACGTCCACAGCGTCGCCCCGCGCACGAGCACCCATTCGCTTTGCTCGGGCGGCTCGGCGACACCGAAAGCCCCGAGCGGATAGTTGACTTCGCAGAGCGTTTTTTCTTGGGACTGTTTTGATTTTTCGGTCGAGGCTTGCTCGGGCTTTTGCTCCAACTGCTCATCATCTGCATCTTCAGCATCATCTTCTGCTTCTGCGTCTTTCGCATCGGTGTCTTCCACTCGCGCGGCTTTGAGCAGGCTGATTTCGCCGCTGGGCCACTCGATGCGGCCGACCAGTTCGGAGACCGCTTCCCCCTCGCTGAGGATTGTCAGCGATAGCCGGGCCGTGCCGCCTCCAGCCACGTTCAGCTTCTCGGCATTGAACAAGGCTTCGATGCGGAAGTCCGACATGCCGAGCCGCTTCAGTTCTGCAACGCGAGGGCCTTTGTCGTGGCTCTTCGAATCTTCGTCTTCCTGCGACGGGTTTTCTTTCGCAGGTTCCGTTTCGGCTTTCTTCGCTTGCTCGCTGGCTGGCTCTTGATTGTCAACCTTGTCAGTCGGTTGATCTTGGGTCGGCTGAGCTTTCGGCTGCTGGCTGTCGTCTTTGGGCGGGTTGTCGCTTTCGGGCTCTTTCAGTTCCAAAGGTTTTTTGGGCTCGGCGCTGGGCGGTTTCTTTTCAGACTCCGCGGCGGGCTTGGCTGCGTTCGACTTATCGGATGCAGGCTCCGTCTTGGCTTTATCGAGTTCGCCCGGCAGAGCCAACCTGCCCTTGGGTTTGTCGGTCATTGCGTCGAGCTGCAGCTCGAGTTCGGCCGGCATCTGATCGCCGCCTGTGAGTTTGACTTGCCAGCGACCGCTCGGATCGAAGCTGGCTCGCTGGTGCCAGCAGTAACGCTCGCCCTGCACCCAGGTTTCATCGATCTTGGTCTTCTCATGCCACAATGGGCCCGTAGTGACCAGCACGTTGGCCAGCTTGCCGCGCTCGAGCGATCCGACCAGGTGATCGATCTCGAGCAGTTTGGCCGTTCGCAGCGTCAGCGCATCGAGGGCCGCATCTTCGTCGAGGCCGCGCTTGATCGCCGTGCGGACTTGCTTCCACATCTCGCCGGGGCTGGAAAGGCCGCTGGCGGTCAAAACAAAATCGACGCCCGCCGACTCGAGCCGAGCCGGATTCTCCGGCGCGAGATGCCAGTGCATCAGCGACTGCAGCGTCACGTCGGCGGCCGCTTCGATCGAACCGACTTCGGGCGGCTTAGGAAAATTGACCGGGACGATGTAGGTGCGCTCGGTGCCGGCGATCGCATCGACGCGACGATACTCGCGTCCCGAACCGCGGATGATCGCTCGCAGCGAGAACTCCCGCGCTAGCCGATCGGCTCGCAGGGCATACAGTTCGTTGCCCGAATCGATGATCGCCGTTTGCTCGCCGCGCACCAGCGGCGCGAGCGCCTCGAGCGCTGCGTTTGCTTCGGGGGCTGGCAGCGTGGGATCGGCGCGAAAGGCTTGCTGGGCTTGCTGATACCACCGAGCATCGCTGAGCGTTTGACGAGCCAGGGCGACGACGCCCATCGGGCTGTTGGGGTAGCCGCTCCGTTCGCTGCGCGGCAGGACGAGAGCCAAGTGCTGAAAAGCATTCGGCCGCAGAGCCGTTTGCGCGACCGGCAGTTTAGCGGTGGTGATGACGGCGCTGGTGCCTTTGAAAATCCCGCTGTTCGGCGCCAGCAGGATCGCGCCGAAGCCCGCTCGCCGATACTGGTCCGTCACTTTGTCATCGCCGGCGATCGCTTCGTAGACGCGGCGATGCGATTGGATGCGCCCGTTCCAGTGCGAATCAGGCTGGTGGTCGGTCGGCACGTTTTGCTCGACCAGCGGATCGATGAACGCAGGGTACAGATACTTGCCTTCGCAATCGATGACTTCGGCATCGGCCGGAGCGTCGATATGCGGTGCGACTTGCGCGATCTTGCCGTCGCGGATGAGCAGGTCGGCTTGCTCGATTTCTCTTGCCGAGCTGGCGACGATGTGCCCGCCACGCAGCAGCGTCGTCCGTGGCGGCCGCGACTGGATGCCTTCTTCCGGAGCCGTGCTGGTCTGAGCGGGCAACTGGCTGCTCAGGCACATGCCCAGGCAGATGGCCAGCCAAGAAACGACAGAGCCTTTGCCGATACGCCGATGGTCGGATCTGTTCATGGGACGTCCAGGCCGTGGAGATGACTTGTGACTGCAAGGGGGATAAGCGATGCAGTCAGTCTATTTTCGGCGTGCGCGCGGCACAATGGATTGGCCGGCTGGGAAGAGGTTTACCGCAGAGGCGCCCGTTGTGTGGCACTGGCTATGCCAGTGTCTTCCGCTCTCGGAGTATGTAGGTACGGAGAATCAGGACGTCTTCCAATGCCGTTTAGCTGAGCTTTTGAGCCAACGTAACTGACACTGGAACGATTATGTTGCCGTCCAGCCTCGCTACTTCGAAAAGAAGACACTGGCATAGCCAGTGCCACACCTGAAACAAAGGAAAGCCGAAGGGCCAATTCAGGTCAAAGGAGAGAGAGAAGCGGAGGGCACGGGAGTCGAACCCGCAACTGGCAAGCCAGCGCCTGATTTCGAATCAGGTTCCTAACCATTCGGATACCCTCCGGGCATCGCTAGCCCGCCGGAGCGGACTTGGATTGGTGTCTATTGTTTCCCAAGTCGCCCGTTTCGGCAAGGCGACTTTGGGAGTCCGTCGACAGGATTCGGTCTTCGTCCCTCGCTTACGCGTTTTGACGTTGCGCAGTTCTTGGAACCCGACGCGTAAGCGGGGGACCCACCCCCCCCGGCGGCCGGGCAAAACGTGTTTGTTATTGCGACCCCCCCTCCCGAGGCCGCGCCAACCAAATTGTCGGGCGAAAGCGCGCGCCA
>JBQCEI010000568.1:0-4894 GCA_051960375.1 Aureliella sp.
GCTCTCTTCTTCTCCACTTCGCCCCGCTTCAGGGAGAGGGGGCCGGGGGGTGAGGGGCCGAAGCGCAAATGGGTTCCGCATTGTTGGTCAACACCGGCTTCCGCCCCGGGCTAACTGACGGCGGGCCCTCCGCGCCGCTAACAGCCAGCTTTACTGCTTGCCTTTTCACATTGCGCGACCCGCTGTCTCCTTTGCCGCTAGCCCAGTCTGCGCAGCTTGTTTATGCGGAAAACTTTTGCGAATCGGCAGACTCTCGGTCATGCTTGGCCGCTGCGGTTGCCGAACAATGCAAGGCAAGCCGCCCAGCAGCGGACGGAAAGCGACTGCTGGCAGCGAGCCCTTGGCCAGTGCGCCGAGCCCGATTGCGGTTGACGCAAAATCGGCTTTCGGTAGCAGCCAAGCTGCTCTTGTCGCCCGGCTTGCGTAGCGATTAGCAATCCTCCTTCGCGGAAGCTCTCCCTCCCAAGCAGGCTCAGCTTGCTGTCGAGCTCCGCGTCGGGAAACAGCCATAACCATAGGTAGCATGCATGGATCGGTCCCATCTGAAGCTATTCAACCCGCATGGAAGCCAGTGCCCTGATGCCGACAGAGCCTCCGCCGAAAAAGTCTGCGCTCAAAGAGCCAACACCGAACGAGTCTGCGCCGAAGAAACCACGGCTGAGAAAGCGACCGTTCAGTTCGCTCGCGTCATCGGCGAAGCCCGCGTAGCGGTGTCGGTCGGCGATCTCCTGCCGCTGCTGGCCGAGGCATGGCAATCGAAGCGAGCGTGGCTGCACGATTTCTCGAGCGACCGCGTAATCGTCTCGCAAGATCTCTACGAAGTGCTGCTGGCCTACCAGCGCTACAAGCACGCCAGCGCCGCCTAAGCTTCTCGTTCCCAGGCTCCGCCTGGGAACGCACTGTCTTCGAGGCTCCGCCTCGCCGAACCTGCCGTGAAGGTCAGCGCATCCGTAGCGGAGACAGAGCCATCGTGGTAGCACTGGGAATGCATGCGTCAACGCTTAACTGCTTGCCAGGTGCAGGGAGGCAGAGCCTCCAAGACATAGCGTTCCCAGGCAGAGCCTGGGAACGAGTAGTTCAGATGCTCACGAGCGAATACGGCTCGCGCATCGAGGGCATGAGCAGCGAGTTGGCTTCGTCGTCACTGACGAACTGTTCGCTGCCCGGATTCCACACCAGCGGACGCTGCAGCCGCATGGCGAGATTGTTCGCATGGCAGATCGTGGCCGTGCGATGGCCCACTTCGTGATTGGCCAGCGGCTGCTGTCGCGAGCGGACGCAGTCGAGAAAGTTGCGGTGATGGCCGGGGCTGGTGCCGATCGTCACTTCGCCCGGCCGCAGTCCGCCCTCAAGCACGCTCGCCGGATCGGCATCCAGCTTGCCCCCGAGGAGGTGCACGAACAGCGAACCTTCGCTGCCTTCAAAGCCGATGCCGCGCGGCTCGCGATTGCTGCCGATGATCTGCAGCCCCGATGCATACGTGTTGACAAACGTAAAGTCCATGAAGGCATCGTAGAGCCCGCCCGAGGCTCGCGTCCCCTCGGCTTCAAAATACACCGGCCCCGATTCATCCTGCCGTGTGAACATCTGCGCCAAGTCGATCACATGCGCGCCGCCATCGGTCATTTCGCCGCCGCCATAGAGCGACACGAATCGCCACATGCGATGCACGCGCTCCGGGATATACGGCACGACCGGCGTATGCCCCAGCCAGCGATCGTAGTTGAATCCTTCGGGGACTTCGCGAACCGGCGGGATTCCAGTCTGACGTCGAACTTGTTCGTGCTGCGGATCGTGCGTCGGCAAGTTGACGAAGATGCGTTTAAGCTGCCCCAAGCGTCCATTGAGCACGATGTCACATGCGCGGCGAACTGAGTTGTTGCTGCGTTCCTGACTGCCGGTCTGCAGAATGACGCCGTAGCGATTGACTGCATCGCAGATGGCGCGGCCTTCGGCGATGCTGCCGGCAAGCGGTTTTTCGCAGTAGATATCCTTCCCCTCGCGCGCGGCCTGGACTGCGGAAAGGCCATGCCAGTGATCGGGCGTGGCGATCGAGACCGCTTCGAGCCCCGGCTCGCGCAGGAGCATCAGCTGATCTTCGAAAACTTTGCAGTCGGTGTTGCCGTAATGCTGGTCGACGATCTGCTTGGCCGCAGCGGCGTGCTCGCGGTCGACATCGCACACGGCGATCACCTGCACATCGGGCTGCTGCAGAAACGTGCGCAAATTTGCTTGCCCGCGCTGGCCCGTGCCGATGGCCCCCATGATGATCCGGTCGCTCGCTGGCGCAGTTTCCCCAAGGCCCAGCGCCCGCGAGCTGACAAACGCCGGCAGCGCCAACGCTCCCCCCGCCACCGTCGCCGCTTGCAAAAATTCGCGCCGCGACGATGCGCGAGCCAGCCGAGCCTGGCCGTCAGTGGGCGTGCGTGTCATGAGTGGGTTGCTCCGGAAGTGAGTAGATGTTGACTGGCGAGAGAAGCGGAGTTGCCTGGGGTGGCAACCGGGATAAGGTCGTAAGCAGATTGTATTAGCGTAACGTACTCGAATAAGCCTAGAACCTGTTGGAAATTGTCAAGGTTTTGAGTCGCGATAGCGACGGCATGCATTAGCCTCACGATTCCATAATGACCAACGCATCTTTCAAAACACCGTTGAGCTCCTCTTGTAACCCGACGCGTAAGCGAGGGACGAACCCGCCACAAAGCTTGACATATCCGTGCTTCTGAAGACCCCTCACCCCCGACCCCTCTCCCCGAAGCGGGGCGAGGGGAGAGAAGATTTCATAGGGCGATCGCAGCGCTTTCTTCTTCTCCCCCTCGCCCCGCTTCGGGGAGAGGGGGCTGGGGGGTGAGGGGCCGGAGCGGAGACATGTTCAGCGTTGGCAGAGCGACGATCCTTTGTCGGACTCTGTGGCGGGTTCGTCCCTCGCTTACGCGTCGGGTTCCAAAGATGTGTTGCTCAACATCGACTTGCGTCCCAGGCTAATGCATGCCGTCACTATCGCGACTAAAAAGACAATACGGAACACCTTTGACTGATATCATTTATCGTCCGCAACGCTCTCCGCACTGGATAATTCATGGCGCACAGGTCGAGCCACCCACCCCACATCACTCGCCGAGCGTTTACCAAATCGGCCGCCGCTGCGGTTCTCTCGGCGATTGCTTGCCGCCATTCGCTTGCCGTCGAAGCCCAGAACTCAAAAACTTTCCGACCGACCGATGCAGACGATTTCCCGCGTCTAGACTGGCAGCGCGATTGGCCTTGGTGGCGCGGGCCTTTGCGCAACGGGCATACGCCTCCAGCTTGTCGCTTGCCCACAAAGTTTGGCGAGCGCGAGCGCTTGGTTTGGAAAACGCCGGTCCCCGGCCGCGGGCATTCCTCGCCGGTCGTCGTCGGCGATGTCGTTTATTTGACCACCGCCGATGAACTGCGCGAGACGCAATCGCTCCTGGCGCTCAGCCGCACCAGCGGCGAGCTGCTTTGGTCGCGGCAGCTCAACGAAGGGGGCTTCGCTGAAGAAAATCATCCGAAGAACTCGGAAGCCAATCCGACGATCGCTTGCGATGGCGAGCGAATCATTGCGTGCTTGAATCATCACGAAGCAATTCATGTCACGGCGCTCGATCTGGCCGGCGAAACGCTCTGGACGTGCCGCACGGGCCATTACAACCCACGGCGCTACAAGTACGGCTATGCGCCTTCACCGGTCATGTATCGTCAGCTGGTGATCGTGGCGGCCGAACAGGATGGCGAAAGCTACATCGTCGCTTTGAATCGATCCAGCGGTGAAGAGGTTTGGCGAATCGCACGGCCGCAAAGCACTTCGTATTCGTCCCCTTCGATCGGCCACGTGGCCGGCCGCGACCAATTGATGATCAGCGGCCACGAACACATCGCCGCTTACGATCCGTCGACCGGCGAGCAGCTCTGGCGAGCTCCCGGCACGACCGCCGCCACGTGCGGCACGATGGTTTGGTCGAACGACATCGCTCTAGCCAGCGGCGGCTATCCCAAAGCGGAGACCGTCGCCGTCAAAGCCGACGGCAGCGGCAAGGTGCTCTGGAAAAACGGCCAGCAGTGCTACGAACAATCGATGATCGTCGTCAGCTCCGGCGACGATCCAGCGCTCGACTATCTCTATGCGATCACCGACAAGGGCATTGCGTATTGCTGGCGAGTGAGCGACGGCAAGGAGATGTGGCGCGAGCGGCTGCGCGGGCCGGTCAGCGCTTCGCCGATCGTCGCTGGCGGCCATATCTACTGGGCCAACGAAGCGGGGACGATGTACGTCTTTGCGGCCGATCCGGCAAAGTTCAGGCTGATCGCGGAAAACCGCGTCGGCGAAGAAGCCTTAGCCAGCCCCGCGGTCAGCCGCAATCAACTCTTCCTCCGAGTGGCCCAAGGCGTCGGCGCGAGCCGCAAAGAATATCTCTACTGCTTCGGCTGAAATCCCCTCCGCGCTCTTGTCTTGTGTGGCACTGGCTATGCCAGTGTCTTTCGCCGAAGTACCTGATTAGAACTAGCCAAGTTGTTTTCCAAAGCCAGACGGCTGACCGATTGAGCGAATCAGCCGTTCACGCGGTAGCGTCTTTCTGCCACCGGCGGCTAAGACTCCGATGTCGAATGCTTCAACAGGCCACTACCGTGTTGGAGAATCGCCAAGGGTGTCAGGCTTGGTACTTCGAATCGAAGACACTGGCATAGCCAGTGCCACCCAAGGCCCTGGTCGTCTAGGAGGAGCGAGTTTAGCGGCCGAGGCTATAGCGCACGATGCAATACAAAGTGCTGAACAGATCGCGGATGCCGATCTTCTTGCCTTCGTCCCAGCCGCGGCTCTCGTAGCGCACCGGCACTTCTTCGATCCGCACGCCGCGGCGAGCCAGCTTGGCGG
>JBQCEI010000569.1:0-4502 GCA_051960375.1 Aureliella sp.
GAAGCCATCGAAGAAGTCTGGAACCAGCGGGTGGCGCAGCGGAAGCAACAAGAACAGCCCCAAGCTCTCATTAAATAGATAACAGCACCCTTCAGGTGATCGCATGAACGCGTCTCATTCCCATAACCACCACGATGCCCAGCCCGTGCACCGCGAGAAGGTCAACGTGCGCATTTTGCGTCAGGACGGGCCGGGACAGCCTTCGTACTGGGAACGCCATCAGGTTCCCTACGAAGAGAACATGAACGTCATCAGCGTGCTGCAGCGCATCGCCGCTCAGGCTCGCACCGTCGAAGGCCGTGCCGTCACGCCGGTGGCCTGGGACTGCGGCTGCCTGGAAGAGGTTTGCGGCGCGTGCACGATGGTCATCAACGGCCGCGTTCGCCAGAGCTGCTCTGCGCTGGTCGATCGCTTGCTCGAAGACAATGCGACCGAGATCGAACTGCAGCCGATGCAAAAGTTCCCGGTCGTTCGCGACCTGGTCGTCGATCGCTCGCGAATGTTCAACTCGCTGAAGAAAGTCAAAGCCTGGGTGCCGGTCGACGGGTACTACGAGATGGGCCCCGGGCCGAAAGTCTCTCGCAGCGAACAGGAACGCATGTATCCGCTCAGCGAATGCATCACCTGCGGCTGCTGCCTGGATGCCTGCCCGCAGTTCAACAAGATCGAGCTCAATCGCCGCCCGGGCGAGAGCGAAGCGGAGTTCGAAACTCGCAAGCGCGAAGCTTGGGATCAGGCCTTCCTCGGCGCCGCGCCGATCAGCCAGGCGGTTCTGTTCAACATGAACCCCACCGGCAAGAACATCAAGGACGAACGCATGGCCGCGCTGACGGCGCCCGGTGGCGTGCAAGACTGCGGCAACGCTCAGAACTGCGTCGTGGTATGCCCCAAGCGCATTCCGCTGACCACCTCGATCGCCCGCGCCGGCCGCGACGCCACGCTCTACTCGCTCAAAACCTTCTTCGACCGGTAACGAACCTTGGCTTTCTCCGCGCTCTCCGCGTCTCCGCGGTAAAAACTCTTACCTCGCGCCGATCTGCTTTTGAAGATACTCGGCGACGAGGCGGAGCTGCGGGTCGCCGGAGAAGGGTGGGCTGGGAGGCTGCGGGCCGCTGGTCCGACGCGGGTCGCTCTCCAGTTGCCAGCGGCGGAAGAGGTTGATTTGCTCGGCCTCGGTCAGTCGGAGCTCGAGCTTCTTGTCGGGCGAAACACCCCACACATCCTGCTCAGTCATTTCGGGCGTGCGGTGAATGTTCGCGCCGCTGGGGCGATAGTAACGCGCGGTCGTGAACTTGATCGCGGTGCGGGCGTTGTCGATCTCGAAAACTTGCTGCACGGTCCCTTTGCCGAAGCTCCGCTCGCCTGCGATCAGCGCTCGCCCATCGTCTTGCAAGCAGGCCGCCATGATTTCGCTGGCGCTGGCCGACTGATTGTTTTGCAGGATGACGACCGGGATCGATAGGGGCAGTTCCAAATCGGGATTTGCTGTCACCGTGGTGTCGAACGCCGATCGTCGTCCCTTGGTCGAGACGATGCGTCCTTCGCTCAGCAGCATGTCGCACATCTCGACCGCCGCGCTCAGCACGCCGCCGGGATTGAATCGCAAGTCGATCACCAGCGCTTTAGCATCGGGCTTGACGGCCTGCAGGGCACTGCGAAATTCGTCGGCAGTGCGTTCGCCGAAAAGCGTTACGCGGATATACGCGATGTCGGGATTCTCGGGAAGAAAATAGTTCCAGGTCGAATCCGAACCGATGTGGTCACCGACGACCGAGTCCACTTGGATGTCGGCGCGGTTGAGCGTTACGTCGAAGTCTCCGGGTCTGCCCAGGCGATGTATGGTCAGCGTCACCGGCGTGCCGACGACGCCGCGCATCCGATCGCGGGCTTCGTCCGAGTTAACGCCTTCGGTCGACTTGCCATCGATCTGCGTGATCTCATCGCCGGGCTGAATGCCGGCTTCATAGGCCGGCGTGTTGGCCAGCGGGGCCACGACGGTCAGTCGGCGACTGGTCGGCGGTCCCTCGATCAAGAGCCCCACGCCGCCGAACTGCTGTTCGATAGTCGCCTGAAACTCGGCGTACTCAGGCTGGGGAATGAACTCCGAGTAGGGGTCGAGCTTGAGCAGACCCTTCATCGCCGCTTCGTAGAGCTCTTGGCCGCTGACCGGATCGACGTAGTTGTGCTCGATCGTTTCGATGGCCGCTCCGATGCGGCCGGCGTACTTCAAGCGCCGCGCTTGAACGTAACACACCAGGCAGATCATCGTCGCCAGTATCAGGATTTGAGCGTTGCGAGCGGGCACTGCAGACTCCAGCCGCAGGTAGTTTTACAGGCTTCCCGTTTTCACCGCGGAGGCGCGGAGAGCGCAGAGGAACTCTGCGCTCTCATTTTCGAGTCGCTCATTCGCCCGACGGTTCGGTCGGCGCTTCTTGAGAAGCCTCGGGCTGAGGCGGCGGTGTCGGTTCAGCGGCTACGGAGGCGGAGGCAATTGGGGCGGGGGCAGCTGGGGCAGGAGCCGGCGCCGGGGCTACCGCGGCTTTGCCTTCCGGACGCTGCAATTCGTAGAACTGCAGCAAATCGGAGAACGACCGCAGCGGCTCTTGGCCTTTCTGCATCGCCTCGGTGATCGGCTTGGCCGGCTTCTTGCTCTTGACGACGACCGGACGGCTGGTGCCTTCGCTACGACCACCGCCGCGTTCGCCCCCTCGTCCGCGTCCGCCACCTCCAGGTGCTCCGCCGCGCTCGCGGCGCTGGCCACCGCCACCGCCACCGGGTCGCCCGCCGGCGGCCTGGCCGGCTGGTCTACCGCCGCCGCGAGGCTGACCGCCGCGCTGCTGACCGGCGCCTTGCGGAGCGCCACGATGTCCGCGCGATTCGCTGCGAGCTTGCTCTTGAGCCCGCTGGGCTTCGGCTTGCCGCTGTTGTTGTTCAGGTGAGAGCGCCGTCAGAGCGACTCGCTTCTTTTCCACGTCGACCGACACCACCCAAGCCTGGATGAGGTCGCCGATTTGAACCGCTTGATGCGGATCCTCGACATAGCGCGACGAGAGGCGGCTGATGTGGATCAAGCCGCCGCAGTCGGGACCGAGTTCGACGAACGCGCCGAACTCCGCCACGCCGACGACGATCGCATAGACGCTCATGCCCGGTTTCAGGTCGGCCAGCGTAGGCACCGAATGCAACATCGGCAGCGGCGGCCGTCGGTCGCGCGTGTCGCCGAACGGGTTCGCCAGGCACTGGGCCAACCAGCCGACTTTGGCTCGTCCGACTTGCCAGCTGCGAGCCAATTTTTCGGAGTCGATTTGCGGCCCGACCGCCTGTTGTGCGACGACGTCCTCGGAGTATTCCGGAGCGACTTCGACGGCGGGCTCGGCGGTTGTCGCTTCTTCGCCGCTGGCTGCCTCCGCGTCACCGCTCCCTTCGCCCGTGGCTACAGTCGTTGCTTCCGCGGCGGGCTGCTGCGCTGCAGCCTCGCTGGCCGGTTCGTTCGCAGCGGGCTCACTCGAAACGGCCTCCGCTGCGTTCGGTTCAGCCGCAGCCTCGGCGCTCACAACGGGAGCGGGGCTGCCGGCCATGTTCTCGGCGCCGACACCTGCGGTCGCCTCGAGCGCGGCGGTGACTTCGCTAGCCGGTTCATTGCCGGGCGCGTCTGCGGGAGCGACGGCACCGTCGCCTGCTGCACCGTCTGTTCCTGTGGCATCGGTGGCTACAGCGTCCGTGGTTGCTGCATCAGTTGCAACCGTGGCTGCTGCCGCGGCGCCGCGCGGCGGCTTGGGCTGCTTGATCTTCGGCGGTTGCCAGCCTTCGGGGGCTGCCGGCGGTTGCGCCAGTTCGGTGGCCTCGATCAGGCGATGAGCCAGGTGGTAATCGTCCGGATGAATCAGCGTGCCGTCGAGCGTTTCGGGGCTGTTGTAGATTCGCAGGAAGCCGAGCGCCTGACGCTTGCCGGTGTCGCCCCAATTCGGAATCTGGTTCGGCAGGTCGGCCCGCGAAGTGAATTCGCGCTTGGTAGCCAGCTCGGCCAAGCGCTGCGCCACCTCGGGGGTTACGCCCGGCACGTAGGTGAACTCGGGCTCCGATCCGTAGCGTGCATCGATGCCTTTGACGCACAAGCAGTCGGATAAAGTTGAGGTCACCAATCGCTTCAACGGCTCTTGCGGCAGCTCGCGCTGGTAGCTCCCCAGTCGCAAACGGCTTGGATCGAGCTTCAGCAATTCGGTCAGCGGGTCCTGCAGGCGTCGGCCGAGCCAAACCGCGGCGCGGAAGCGGCGGTTCAGTTGAGGCAACTCGACGCTGGCATGGCGGCTGGTCGCATAGGCCTCCGCGCCGCCGCGATCGACCATCGTCCATCGCAGATTGCCGTTGGCGCTTTGCTTCATCAGCTCGGCGACCGTGTGGATCAGGAATCGCCTTGCCGGTCCATTGGACAGTGCCACCAGCGTGACTTTGTGCTTGTGCACCAGCTCGCCCAACATGATCACGTTTTGGCTGATCACCGA
>JBQCEI010000570.1:0-6743 GCA_051960375.1 Aureliella sp.
ACGGTTTCACTGGTGCAGCGGCCTGTGCCGGCGGGAGTATGGCGACGCGATTTGGCTTTGGGGAGCTCTGATCGACCGACTGACTTCACTGGTCCGGCAGCACGGCACATACGGCGTAGTGAGCCGCGAGGCCGCTTGGTCAGCCGGCGACCCAAAGGACCGGGCACGCGTGGCGATCGTTGACGGCGAAGAAAAGCTGTTCGTTCGCGAGGGGGAAGGCTGGCTGGTGTTTCACATCGGGCAGGACTTTCACGGCCGGCCATGTTTTGTAGGCCCGCCGGAGCGCGCCGACTCGGCCCCAGCCTGCGAAGCGAGAGCGGCACACATCGAAGACTTACGAGCGAGTCACTCACTCACGACCTGACATCAACCCCGAGGCCCGTTGCGTGTGGTGGCTTCTACCTCGGCTGTCACACAGCGGGCCGCGGCGGGGCGCTCGGGACACGATCACCCGGGCGCCCCTTTCACTCACTAGGACCTGACGATGGAATCGCCAACTGCTGAGCTGGTGCCGTACCACCAAACGCTGGGCGGGCTGATTGCGGACGCGACCGAGGAAGCCGAACGGCAACTCTTGAACCCCGCACCGGAAGCCCGGGGCCTGGCTCGGCTGATGGCTGGCGCGGGTGTCTCCGCGGCGCGTGCTCGCATCGCACAGAGCGCAGCATCCGGTCGCCTCACCCCTTTCACTCGGAGCCCGTACCGTGGCAGCTAGAGACATCGAAGCGGGCAGAGCGCACGTTCTGCTCTCGATTCGCAACCGCCTAAGCCAAGGGCTGAAGCTGGCTGAGAAGCAGTTTCGGCAGTTCGGACGAAGCGTCACAACGTCGGCAAGCGTCATTACCGGCGGTGCCATCGGTTCGCTGCTGTGGCCGGTCAAACTGGCTTCCGATGCTGAGCAGGCTGCGGTGTCCTTCGAAGTGCTTGTTGGATCCGCGGAAGGCGCCAAGAAACTGATGACGGACCTGCAGACCCTCGGCGCTGAAACGCCGTTCGAGTTCGGGGACCTGCGCGACCAGGCCCAAGTGCTGCTGAGCTTCGGAGCCAAGGCCAACCAAGTCGTGCCGATGCTTCGGATGCTGGGCGACGTTTCCGGCGGCAATGCCGAGAAGCTGCAGCGGCTCACGCTCGCTTTCGGTCAGGTAATGGCTAAAGGCCGTCTGATGGGCCAGGAAGTGATGCAGATGACGGAGAACGGTTTTAACCCACTGCGTCAGATGGCACTCGATGCAGCGGCCAAAATGGGGCTGTCTGGCGATGCAATGGAGCGCATGGCCGACAAGCTTCTGCCCGGGCTGGTAAAGCAAATGGAAGCTGGACAGATTGGCTTCGGCGATTTGGTGAAGGCGTTCCAGTCGGCTACTGGTCCCGGCGGCCGTTTTCATAACATGATGGCTCGCATCTCCAAGACTTTCGGCGGGTTGCTTTCGACGCTGATCGATTACGGGAAGCTGGTCGCAACGGCCATCGGAGAAACGCTCCTGCCAACGCTCTCTGCTGCGGTCAGTGTCATCACGCCGGTTGCCAAAGCGCTGTTGACCGTGATAAAGGCAAACGCCGGCTTGGTGGGCGGCATCGCCAAAACGATACTGGTCGTCGGGCTGATCGCTGGTGCGTTTGCAGGGCTCGGCGTGGCGGCATTGGCCGCTAGTTACATTGCCGGTCTGTTCGGTGCTGCCATCGCGGGTATCTCTACGGTGCTCGGCTTGGTTTTCAGCCCGGTAGGACTTCTAGTCGCCGCCCGGGCCGGCTTGGTTGGCGTTGCGATCTATTTCCGCGGTGCGATCGCGGAGGCCTTCCAAGGTCTGATGATCTGGATACAGCCGGTCGTTGAAGCGTTCGGACGCATCTACGAAGTTGCCTCCATGGCCATCGGCGGCGTTGTCGATGCGCTCTCAAACGGTCAAATGGAGGCGGCGGCAACTATCGCGATGGCGGGCCTGAAGGCTGTCTTCTGGACTGCGGTAGCTGAGATCCCAGGAACCGGCAAGCTGGCCGCCACCGGCTTTGGCCAAGCGATTCTTGCGGGGCGCTGGGACCTGGCAGCGTCCATCGGCATGGAGCGCATCAAACTGGTTGTCCTTCAGGCGTGGAACCGCATTGCCAACATCTGGTCCGCGGCGGTGACTGGGCTCGGTGTTATCTGGGACATGATGGTCTACGGAGTCCGCACCGGTTGGAATGCGGCATCGACCGGCATTGCTCATGCGATCGTTTGGGCCATCGGTGTTATCAAAACCGACATCGCGATTTTGGCCACTGCGTTTGACGCTCTGGTAACCGGGGCACAGATTGCGGCTAACTCTATCAAGGGATTCTTCAGCGGCACGAGCGACCAGGCAGCAGCACAGAATGCGAAGTTGCGGGCAGAGCTTGCGGCCAGGACGTCTCAGCGGTTCGCCAAGGTATCTAGCGATCAGAAAGCGATGCACGCCTCAGTCACTCAGCAGGGTCAGCAGGCGCAGAAGGGCATCAATCAGGATCTCGAAAACAGCATGATCGGCCGCGTTCAGTCTGAGCAGGCGGCACGAGCAGCCCGGGCCCAGAGCGAAGCGGCTCAGCAGCAGAAGGTCCGCGGCCTGGAAGCGGAGGCTTCGAAAGCCGCCGAGGATGCTGGCGTAAAGAGCTTCGAAGACAAGGCATTCAAGGCACAGATGGATCTAGCCAAAGCGACGGATGCAGCTCGAGCAGCCAGGGAGAAAGGGGCCAAGCTCCCGGACAACTACGTTCCAGGCGTGGCCGGTGGCAGCGGAGCACTGCCCAAGGTCGAAAGCCGCGGCACGTTCTCCGCAGCTGCGGCCGCTGCCTTTGGAGCTCGGTCCAGCGCCCCCGAAGAGACCGCCCGCAATACTCGCATGATTGCCAAATTCACTCGAATCACGGCCGAGAAGAAAGACCCGGCGTTTACGTAAGGAGCAACCTATGCAGTCCAGATGGCAAGACGAGACCGGCGCCCGGTGGAGTACCAGACTAACCCGAGCCGACATCAAACGCATGAAGCGCAACGGGCACGACATGCTTGACCCGAAGTGCTTTGAAACGGCATTTGCGGACGCGGTGTCTCAGGTTGAGTTCCTGTCTGAGCTGCATCGGCCGCAGTGGGAGAACCGCGGGATGGCTTATCCTCAGTTTGCCGAGCGACTTATCAGCAGCCTCGGTGAAGCGGGTGATTCGTTCATGTTCAGTTTTGCCCAGTACCTGACCGAGCAAGGCTTGCACGCATCGGCGGCAATGGTCCGGCGTGCGATCGCAGCTGCCAATTCTTGAAGCGTCTGCCGGTGTAGGCAGAATCCGCGGGCTCCTGTTTACTGGTGGCAGGGGCCCGCTTTTCGTTTCGCAGGGACAACGCATGATCGACGCGCGAGAGCTTCCTGAGCCGACATCCTACCCGCCAGGCTCAGCCGGCAAGATCGCGGAGTTGGAGCGCCGGGCTGCTCTCGGGCTGGAGCTGTGGCACCCCAAGGACAACGCCGTCCCGGTGATGCAGATGAAGTTTGCCGAGACGAAGTATCCGCCGGTTGATTACGAGCGGGTGAAGGCGTTGGCGATTGCGGCCAAGCAGTTTTCAGACTTGTTTGGAAACGGCGTTTGACGGTCTGCCGTGAGCGGTACAATGCCGGGCATCACGAAAGGAGCCTGCGTTGAACGACAGCCGAGCCCGAAAGAAGATTGCAGAACTGAAACGCCAAGCGGACTTGAAAGCTCGCCGCGCTAGCCAGATGGAACGTGAGAGAAAGAAAGCGAGCCTGCGTGCTGAGGGCTGCCACCTGCCATTCTATGAAGCGATCGACTCGTTCGAGGAGGAGTTTCATAGACTCGCCAAAGCTGCGGCCAAAGACCATCCATCGCTGGTTGCAGTTCGCGAGGTGCCAGAACATCAGGTGCGATCGGTCGACTGGTTGAAAGCGACGTATCCTGACTTCACATCCGCGGACATGCAGGTGCCAGAATCGGCAGCCGGCTATGGAGAGCATGACGGCACAGCTACTGCGTTCGATGGAAAGGCGTCGTTCTATTGGGACGCCAATGGCGAATTGAGAAGCGTTGTTCTGATCCAACGGGACTTGCGGTGCTCTGGCAGCCGGGATTTTCATTACGGACTCAAGATCGCAACTTTGTTTCATGAGCTCGGGCATGTGCACGACGCTGAGAATCGGCTTCATCTCAAACTTGACGGCTCAGAAGCGGACATCGTCGCAATCGAAGTCTATGCGCACTGCAACGCACTGGCACGGCTGGCAGACCACTGCATGCCGGAAATCTACGAGATCTACTATGGAACGCTTGCTTCCGGTGAGCAACTGCCAGGCTACGCCGGCGAAATTGTGCGGACCGTTCTGTCGCGTCACCCAAAGCAGAAAGTAAGAACCTGGCAAGCCTGAACGCGCGTCCTGATTGGCAAGCCGAGCGCCTAGCGAGAGAATGAAAGCGGCCAAAGGTGTATCCGGATACACAAATCAGCCGCCCGGCAATCCTGTACTCGAGTACAACATTTCGCCCTACCCTCGGAGCCGGCCAGATGGCTACAATCGCACGGAAAACGACCACGGAAGGCAAAGCGATGAACCCGGCGCCGAAGCGGCCTGATGATGCCAAGTATTCTGGACGGTTCGCAATTCACCTGCGAGCACTGCGTGAAGCCGCTGGCCTGACCGGCCAAGATGCAGCGAAGGCAATCACCAAGGCGGGATACAAGGTTGCGCAGCGATCATATTATGCGTGGGAAGCAGCACAGAACGAGCCTCCGCTCGATGCGTTCCCTGCACTGGCAAAGGTGTTCAAACTGAAGAAGATAGGCGACCTTCTGCCCGATAAGTAAACTTTTTGCATAATTCGTGCAACGGAAGTATTGCACAGTCTATGCAATGCGGTAGATTGGTCATCGCCACTTCCGAAGCTCGCACAATCTGAATCAACTCAAGCCCTAGCGTCGGCCCAGGAAGTGGCATTTCGGGAAGACGCTAGGGTTTTTTCGTTTCCTCGGCCGTTCGTGAAAACGAAAAAGGCCCCGCAGCGTTGCAGCGCTCGGAGCCGTGGCCTAATCCCATGTGAGGTTTCGACATGTGCACTATGCAGCAGGGCTCAGCGTCCGTCAATAGTGGACGCCACCAATTCTTCGACGTGATCGCCTATGACAGCCTCGGCCAGCCGCAGATGACGGTGGGCGAAGGCTTGCCACTCCAGGCCGCAATCTCGCGATCGCTGGGCTTCAACGCCAACCCTGGCAGGTTCATCGCGGCGGTGGTGCCGAGCGAAGCGACAGAGCCAGCGGCGCCCGCGCAAAACATCTTCGATCGCATCGTAGAGGAGCGGGAAGCCGAGCGAGCCTCTAATGAGCCCGTAGACACATCGGCAGCGGTGGACGACTCGGGAGCCATCGAAGCCACCGAGGACGCGGCAGACGGCAATCTGGTGGCTGGTTCTTTCGTGCCGGTCAATCTGATTCGGTACAACTGCCCTGTGACTGCCAAGCGGGTCTGGTGGCGTAAGCCTGTGAGCAAAAAACGAGCTCGAGCGTTAAGCGCTGCACTTGAGCGCCGCGGTTGCTCCCCCGAAGTCGTCACGGTCAGGCTGACAGACATCGGCATACTCGGCCTGCAGATGGCTGAGGCCAGCGAGCCGGACGAAGCCGACGAAGATAAGACCTATCGCATCTTGTGCATCCCGAATGCCGGCGGCGCCCCGTACATGGCGGAAGGCGAGTACAGCTTTGAAGATGCTCAGCGGCGGCTCAACACTTGGTCAGGTGATGCGAGCGCCTGGATGGTAGAGCAACTACCGGGCAGGACGGCCGACGAGAGCCTGGCCGAATCGATCCAGCGAGCCATCAGAGAGGGCGATTATCCGCGGCTGCCTGCCTTCGGGTTGCAGCTGGGGCTCGTGAAGCATTTGCAGCAGGTGACGCGGGCCATCATCGACGGCAAGGTCGATTGCGTGTCGCATATCGGCATGGTCGCTAGGTCGCTCGAGCGGTTTGCTTGCCAGTGCATCGAGAAGCAGCAGCCGGAATGGCGGTTCAATGAGTGGCAGTGGGTTAGCGATGACTTCGACGCAGGCATGAACGGAGGCTTCGGGGATCCAGCGCTAAACGAGGCGCTCAACTGCTGGATGGACGAAGCACTCGAGCGAGACTGGCCGGACCTGTTCGAGGATGCAGAAGCCTAGCGCCGATCGCTGGTTAGTCCGTAGCGCCCGCTGGTCCGCTGGCGGGCGTTTCCCGGCTACAGACTTCCAACCCTGTAGTTACACTTTTCCCTTGCAATTCACGCTATGGACCGCTAGCATGTGCAACCGCTTCGGACAGTCGAAAACTGAAGAATCCCAAGGAAAACAGCACGTTTCGGGCTTGGTTTGCACTCGCCTCCGAAGCCGAAGGTTAGAGGTTCGAATCCTCTCGGGGATATCTTCAAAAACCCTTGCGAATCGTTGACGAAACGATTACCTGACAGACCTGTCAGTGCGCACTTTTCGATGTCCCAAACCGGGAAGTTTTCCCGGCTTTTGAAAGTGGAGCGCACGGCATGCGTATCACGTCGCAGGCACTCATCTGGCGAGGTCGGTGTCACGATGCGGGGCAAGGATCAGACGCTAGGCCCATACGCTAGCCGGAAACGCAAAAGGGACTTGCGCACGGCTCATCTCTGAATACCTGCACGCCATCTGCACCGGACTCACTGGATCCGGCGCCGAGCAATACATAGCGCAGCGGTATCTGTAAGTCCGGACGGTGCATTGCGGCACAT
>JBQCEI010000571.1:0-2206 GCA_051960375.1 Aureliella sp.
AAATTCATAGCGGGGAAGAGACTATTGGTTTGGGTTTTTTTTTTTTTTTTATTTTTTATTCCCTTCCCCCGCGAAGTTGTGACACTGCGCCAGGGCGACGATCAATCACGAATGGTTCTGCTCCCAAACGTCCCACGAGTTAGCTCAAGAGTCATGAAGCTCTTCAAAAGATTGATGCTCGAGCAGCTCGAGGACCGCTGTTTGTTTGCGGTGCTGGGAGTTCCCTGGCCCGAGGCAAACAAGATCACGCTGAGCTTCGCGCCTGATGGAACGATCGCAGGCGATAAGCCGAGCGAACTGTTCAGTGCCTTGAACCCGCGGCTTGCAGGCCAAGCGTGGCAGACGGAGATCTTGCGGGCGGCTCAGACGTGGGTCGCCGAGTCGAACATCAATATCGGGCTGGTCAGCGACAGCGGCCAGCCGTTTCAATCGCTCGGATTCAAACAGGGCGACCTTCGCTTCGGCGACATTCGCGTCGGTGCCGTGCCGATGGGCGACGATGTGCTGGCCGTCGCCAATCCGTACGATCCATTCGTGGTCAACGCTTGGGTCGGCGACATCTTTCTGAACAGCAACTTGAACTTCGATGTTGGTAGCACGGAAAACGATTACGACCTCTATTCGGTCATGCTTCACGAGATGGGACACGTGCTCGGGATCGGGCACAGCGACGATCCCAGCTCGCCGATGTACGGAGAGTTTCACGACGTCGAGTCGGGGCTGACCGCTGCCGAAATCGCTTCGATCCGGCAACTCTACGGCGCACGCAAACCCGACGCCTACGACGCCGCGCATGCCAACGACACTCTCGAGTCAGCGACACCGCTGACGTTCGATCCGTACGGCGAAACGGAGCTTGCGGCCGATATCACCCGCTCGGACGATGTCGATATCTACCGGCTCGTAATGCCCGAGGGAGCTTCGTCGCTGCATGTCGATCTTCACACGGCCGGGCTGAGTATGCTCGAGGCGCGATTGTCGATTGTCGACGCATCGGGGCGGGTTCTGGCTGCCGCCGCTGCCTCCGACCCGCGCCAAAACGATGTCTCAATCGATCTTGGCGAGCTGGCCAAGCTATCGTCCGGCAGTTCGTTGTACGTGCGAGTCGAGTCGGCAGACGCGGATGCGTTCGCCGTCGGCGCGTACGAGCTCGAGGTCCGCGCAGATCAGTCGGCTTCCCAGCCTCCCAGCGATGATGCCGCTGCGCCGACGAATCCCGGCGGCATGCCAGAGGCGCTCGATGCCGCACAAGTTCGCCAGGCAGAATTGTTGGCCACGACTCCCGGCTATGTTGAGCACACGTATTACGAAATCGACGCCGAGCTTTCCAATCTCCATCCCGAGCATGTGTACCGCGTGCGCTCGGCGGACATTGGACCCGACATGAACAACGTCATGACGGTGATCGTCGATACGTATGGTTCGCACAACGTGCAAACGGCGATCTACGACGATGCCGGCAATTTGCTGCCGCTTCGCATCATCGCTCAGACCGACGATGAAATCGCTTTGCAGATCGAGAACGTTGCTTCCAACCGCGATTACTTTGTTCGCGTCCATGGCGAAAACTACGTTCGCGAAGCGGAGGTCGAAGTCGAAGTTGACTTCGCTCACGATTCGACGCACCTCGAACAACTAGTGACCGGTTCACTGGCTGCCGGCGAAGACGAATTTACTCAGCAGCTCGCGATCGGCAGTAGCGAGCTGGTTCACTGGGTCCTCTCGGCATCGGACTGGAGCCAGGCCCAAGAGACCGGCGTCGAGATGCAGCTAGTCGATGCCACCGGCAACATCGTTTACTCGCTCGCCGCACAAGACGGCGCTTCGCGCAGCGGCGAAACGTTCCTCAACGCCGGCAGCTACACAGCGCGATTTGCGCGGTCCAGCGGCGACACCCACACACCGGTGATCTTCAAACTGAGCGGCATGACGACCAGCTCGCCGATCGGACCGCAACTGCGCGACACGACTCGCACGCCCGTAGACTCCAACGGCAATGCGCGCACGCAGTTGCTGAGCTATTGGCTTCCGACCGCTCCAAGCTCTCTGTCCGCATCATCGGTCCCCGGATCGATGTCGAACATGCCCGGTGCCGGCGCAGTCAGTTTTGGACCGACTCTCCAGCCCATTGCCCAAGTGCGAGCCGCTGCGGACGCGAGCGACCGTCCGCAACTGCCACTGAGCGTAAAATCATCGCTGACGCGCA
>JBQCEI010000572.1:0-8217 GCA_051960375.1 Aureliella sp.
GCTCTGTCTGTGCCCGCTCGTGTTGGTCGCTCGGTACGTGGCTATTGGACACCCTCCAACTTTTTCTTGGAGGCTTCATCCCTCGGAAGACGGCCGATTGCTGTGGATGGAATGTGCGTCCCAAGGAGGTCGCCCAGTGAACGCCGTTTTCAACTGGGAGACAGGGCGGTTGAAAGGCTGCCGGCGCAGCGACACACCATTCGGATCGTATGCCCTCAGAAGTACCAGCGCGACCGTTGCGATGCGAAACGTTTTCGATCCTGACACGAACAGCACCTGGTCGATGGCGGGAGATCATCGGCAAACATTCGTCGTAGACGAGACCACCGGCAAGAAACTCTATGTCATGCAGGGGCGGTTTGCGCCGAGTGTCTTTATCCCAGGCAAAAAGGAGCTGGTCTACATCGACCCCGACCAGCGGCGTCTTTACCGAATCAGCTTGCCCAGCGGTCAGACCATAGCCGCGTATGAACCGTGGAAGAATCACGGACCGATGACAGTAGCCTGGTGCCTTGCGGTTGCTTGTTGGTTGTCGGGCTGGCTGCTGCTCTGGACCTGGCGAGGCGGGTTGTGGTGGATAGATATTCCTGCGTTGAGCATATCAGCGATGCTCTTGTCCGCTGCATTTCATCTTCCCCTGCTCGACCTCGATCACATGCAGCTGACCATAAGTCTGTTGATGAGCCTAGCCGTCATCGGAGGTTTCGGCGCCGGGTCGCTTGAGATCAGCCGACCGCTCATCGCCTCGGCAGCGATTGCGGTAGGAGCGACATTGGCGTTCTGTCTCTCATTGGCTGCAAACGGTGCGTTGAATCGGGAACTGGTGGCCAGGACGAGCGCCGGCTTGATCGCCATCGCCTGTGGCCTCTGCGCTGCGACTGTGTGGCACCGATCGACCGGCCGGCGCGTAGCCCACTTGCAGGCGGACATCGGCGTGCGGCGGCCCCATCCGCGGAGCCACCTGCTGCACGTCTTTATCTTGACCGCTAGCTGCGCTTATCTATTGATCGTCGCCCAGCGCTCCGGTGTAATGACCGCCAAATGGAACCAGCAATCGCTCGTCAATGCGATCCAACTACCGGCGCTTGTGATCTTGCTAGGCTGCGCGGCCACATCCGTTGGACTCGATCCTAGACGCTGGATGTGGATCGTGCCGATCAGCTATGTAGTGCTCGGATGCCTTGCTTTCGCGTTGCTCCGAGCGCAAACCTCGCCGCTAGCAAGAACCATAGCGCTAGGTCCACGCACGCCTGTTGGCGTTGACCCTCTATCGATGTTCTCCACCGGGGCGTTCATCGGTCTTTGGGTTTACGCGCTCCGCACGAGCGGTTTGCGAATGCGGCGGTACGTCACTCCCGAGCCTCCCGATCCGTGGACGGACTGAACTGTCCATCCCCGCGCTCCCCGCGTCCTCCGCGGTAAAACCGGGTGCTCGACTTTTCCTTCTCCGCGCTCTCTGCGTCCTCCGCGCTGAAAAAACCGGTTCTGTGCGGGGGCCTCATTGCCCCGTGGCTTGATTGACACACTTTTCACCTGCAAACTAGAATCCCGTCATCCCACCTCTTCCCCCAACAATCCTTCTGCGACCGTTTGCCGCCGAAAGAAAACCGCGGTCGGTCGCGCCGAAAGGCTTTTTTGATGAGCGAGCACGAACAAGGCCACGTCGATACGATCATGGTGGAGCAGCGGGTCTTTCCGCCGCCCCAAGATTTTGCCGCCGAGGCCCGTTTCAAGAACCTGGCCGAGTACGAGGAAATCTACCGCCGCTCCATGGCCGACATCGAGGGATTTTGGGCCGCCGAAGCCCGCGAGCATCTGCACTGGTTCAAACCCTTCACGCAGACGCTCAACTGGCAGCCGCCGCAGGCCGAGTGGTTCGCCGACGGCCAGACCAACGCCAGCTACAACTGCCTGGATGCCAACCTCGCCAAAGGGCTCGGTAACCGTCGGGCCATCATCTGGGAAGGCGAACCGGGCGACACGCGCGAGCTGACCTACGCTCAGCTGCATAGCGAAGTTTGCCGCGCGGCCAACATGCTCAAGTCGCTCGGAGTCAAAAAGGGAAACGTCGTCAGCATCTACATGCCGATGACCCCCGAACTGGCCATCGCCATGCTGGCCTGCGCTCGCATCGGAGCGATCCACTCGGTGATCTTCGCCGGCTTTTCCTCCGAAGCGGTCGCCGACCGCAACAACGATTGCCAAGCCAAAGTCCAGATCACCAGCGACGGCCTCTATCGCCGCGGCAAAGTTCTGCCGCTGAAGGAAACGATCGACGAAGCGCTCACTAAGAGCCCGACGGTCGAAAAGTGCATCGTGCTCCGCCGCGTTGGCAACGAAGTGCCGATGCAAGCCGGCCGCGACGTCTGGTGGCACGAGCTGATGGAGAAAGCCAGCGACGATTGCCCGGCCGAGCCGCTCGATGCCGAAACGCCGCTGTTCATCCTCTACACCAGCGGCTCGACCGGCAAGCCGAAGGGCATTCGCCACACGACCGCCGGCTACAACCTGTACGCCAAGCGGACCTTCCAGTGGGTCTTCGATCATCGCGACGATGACATCTACTGGTGCACAGCCGACTGCGGCTGGATCACCGGACACAGCTATGTCGTCTATGGACCTCTATCGGCGGGCGCGACGGTGCTGATGTACGAGGGGGCTCCGAACTGGCCCGAAGAAGATCGCTTCTGGGAGCTGATCGAGAAGTACGGCGTAACGATCGTCTACACCGCGCCGACGGCGATTCGCGCGTTCATCAAGTGGGGCGACCATCACGTCGACAAGCACGACCTGACCAGTCTGCGCTTGCTGGGCAGCGTCGGCGAAGGGATCAATCCGGAAGCCTGGATGTGGTATCACCGCAAGATCGGCGGCGGCCGCTGCCCGATCGTCGACACGTGGTGGCAGACCGAAACGGGCGGCATCATGATGTCGCCGCTGCCAGGGGCGATTCCGACCAAGCCCGGCAGCTGCACCAAGCCGCTGCCCGGAGTCAGCCCGCGAATCGTCGACGAAAAAGGGAACGAGGTTCCGCGCGGCCGCGGCGGCATGCTGTGCATCGATAAGCCTTGGCCCGGAATGCTCCGCGGCATTTGGGGCGACGAGGCTCGCTACAAGGAACAGTACTGGACCAAGGTGCCAGGAATGTATTTGACCGGCGACAACGCCCGCTGCGACAGCGACGGCTACTACTGGATCATGGGCCGCATCGACGACGTGATCAACGTGGCCGGCCACCGCCTCAGCACGATCGAAGTCGAAAGCGCCCTGGTATCGCATCCGGCCGTCGCGGAAGCTGCCGCGGTTG
This sequence comes from Aureliella sp., assembly GCA_051960375.1. Classification (GTDB taxonomy): domain Bacteria; phylum Planctomycetota; class Planctomycetia; order Pirellulales; family Pirellulaceae; genus Aureliella. The sequence continues at coordinate 3,308 of JBQCEI010000572.1, forward strand.
GCAAGCCCGACGAGATTCGCGGCCAAGCCATCTCGGTCTTCGTGACCTTGCGCGGCGGCGAGCCGAGTGAGGAACTGCGCAAAGCGCTCAAGCAGCACGTCCGCCACGAGATCGGCGCTCTAGCCCAGCCCGACGACATCCACTTTACGACCGCTTTGCCCAAGACGCGCAGCGGCAAGATTATGCGCCGCTTGCTCCGCGACATCGCCTCGGGCAAGGAGCATGTCGGCGATACCAGCACGCTGGAAGATTACTCGGTGCTCGCCAAGCTCCGCGGCGACGAAGAGTAAGAACGCGATTCCATCAGCCGGGATTTTCCGAGAGGGACGTGGGTATTCCGCGTCCCTTTCTTTTTTGCCGCGGAGGACGCTGAGAGCGCGGAGAATAACCAGTTGGCCCTTAGAATGCACCTGGCCGCCTGTAGTGCGGGGGGCTTGTTGGTCGCGGTCCAGGACAGTGAGCTTAGATGGTAAACGGCGTCCACCATTCGATCGATTCGCGGACGGGCGGTACAGCCTTGGGCGACCCGCGCGCCAGCGAAGCTCCGTCGGAGATCAGCAGTCCCGTGTTGCAGCGCTGGCTGGCCCGGCGGCAGAAGCGGGCGGCCGAGGCGCGGCAGCATGCGCGTTTCCGCCTTTCGCGCGAAGGCTTTCACTTCGTCCTGATCCTGCTGTTCATTCTCGTCGGAGCGGTGCTGCGCGATATCAGTTTGCTCGTCGTGTTGGCGGGTGTGATGCTCGGGTTGCTGTTCATTCAGTGGCGCGTCGGCCTGCGGTCGGTGTGGGGACTGGAACTGAAGCGCGAGGTGCCGGCAGCAGCCGTCAGCGGCACGCCGATCGACGTTCGCGTCACGATCTTCAACCGCCGTCGCACGCTCGGCTCGTGGCTGCTGACGGTCGAGGATCAGATCGAACAGCTCGCTCCCGCGCACAAGTTCAGCCATCAGCGTGCACTGACGGTGATCGACGACGTAGCTCCGGGCCATCACCGCCAAGGTACTTATCAAGTTGTCTTTCATCAGCGCGGGCACTATCGGATCGGCCCGACCACGCTGTCGACGCGCTACCCGCTCAATCTCGGCACCAGCACGCGGACTTTTCTCAGCAGCAACTCGCTGGTGGTCCATCCGCGGCTAGGTGTCCTGACCAATCGCTGCCACAGCCTTTTTCGCGTCGAGCAGCAGGGGCTCTCGCGGGCGATCGCTCGCGCGGGAGTCAACGAAGGCGAGTTCTTCGGACTGAGGCAGTGGCACAATGGCGATTCGCCGCGCTGGATTCACTGGCGCACGACGGCCCGTTTGGGCGAACTGAGCGTGCGACAATTCGAGCAGCAACAGCGAATGCAATCGGTCATGCTGCTCGATTTGTACGCCCGCCCGGACGCCCAGCGATCGAGCGTCGAAACGGCGGCGATTGAAAAGGCGATCAGCTTCATGGCGACCTTGGCGGTAGAATTGGTCGGACGCGGACGGCACAAGCTCAGCATCGCGATCGCGGGTCGCGAAGTCGTCGAGTTGCCGAACGTGCAGAGCCGCATCCTGGTCAACGACTTATTGGATCATCTGGCCAGCGCCGCCGGCACGACCGAGCAAGTTTTGCCGCAGGCGCTCGAACTCTTGCAAGCCAGCCTGGTGCGCAATCCGCAACTCATCGTCATCAGCACTCGCAGCAACGCATTACCTCAAGCCCTGGCCGCCATGCCCGATACCTTGTGCAAGCGGGTCTTGGAACGCATTAGTGTGCGGTGGCTGAACGTCGCCGCAGACGATTTGGAGCCTTATTTTCAATGGTCCGAGAGCAAATCGTCCGAGTCCGCCGACTCGTAACGCTGCATCTGGTTCTGCTCGCATTCCTGACAGCGACCTTGGTGGCGACCGGCAGTGGCAGCGTGTTTCTGCCGCTGCTGGTATTGGTAGTCGGCGTGTCGTCGCTGTTGTTCGTCGACTGGTTCGAATGGTTCTCGTTGCATCACGCCCTGGCTTACATCGGGATGGTGCTGGGAACGGTCTTTGCGCTGATCGACTATTTTTCGGGCGAAGGTTCGACCGCCGCGCAGTTGCACGCGATCGCCAGCCTGCTCATCTATCCCGAAATCGTGATCATGCTCCAGCGCAAAAACATGCGACTGTTCGAGCAGATGGCGATGTTTCTGCTGCTGGAGATCCTGGTAGCGGCGCTGATCAACGACAACGTGTTGTTCGGAATCTTGCTGGCGCCGATCGTGCTGCTGTGGGTCTCGTCGCTGTTGCTGCTGACGCGATACGCGGCCTTGATCCAGCTCGCTCCGGGTTTGGATCGCCCGACGCCGCGATTGATTGAAGTGATCGCCGATGCCTGGCGCAGGGCGAGGAGCAATCGCCGCAGCGCGCAGCGCGAGCGGATGCTCGATGTGATTCAGCCCGAGGCAACTTCGCGCGGCCGCCTAGGGCTGGCGACCCTGTTCAGTCAGTCGATCCCGATTGGAATCGTGAGCATGGTCTTTGCGGGTTTGTACTTCTACCTGTTGCCGCGAGCCGCCGTCGAGCATCTCCCGCCCATTGCCGGTCCGACGCATACCGGTCTTTCCGAATCGATGTCGCTCGGAGAGATGGGCACGTTGCTGACCGATTCCAATCCGGTGCTGCGTTTGTCGCTGCGCGACGTGGAAACGGGCAAACCGTACGTGTTGGACGAACCGCCCTACATTCGAGGCACGGTCGTCAGTCGGTACTTTCGCCGAAGCCGAACCGCATCCTTTGAGAGCAGCAATCCGAGCAACCCGGTTGCGACCGATCGCTTCCGAGGGCTCAATTCGTTCCACTTTTTCTCGGAGCAGCCTGCGGGCGATCGTGTTGCGGTTCGCTTCGAACTGCTTACGACCGAAGGCTCGCTGGTTCCCTGCATCGCGCCGATGCTCAATCACGATGACACGCGCAACTTCATGGCTATCTTGCCGTTTGAATGGCGTTTGATCAACAAGCGATCCGAGCGGCTGCCCAGCCAGGACGAGACGGACTACACATTGCTGACGACCGCCTTTCGCAATGCTCGCGAGTGGCCGATCCTGCCCGACTCGCGCCGCCTGCTGGGGCAACCCACCGATGATGTCGCCCAGGCGTTGCTGGACCAGCTTTGGATGATGCAGGAAGGGAAGAGCACCTACGCGACGACCGATTGGATCGACGATTTGCTCTCGCGAGTTCGGCAGCGACATCCCGATGCCCACGGGCCGGTGGCTTTAGCCAAGGCGGTGGAGGAGTATCTGGCGATGTCGGGCGAGTTCAGTTACAGCCTGGAGCTGAGCGGGACGACCGATGCAGAACTCGACCCGATCGAAGACTTCGTCGTCAATCAGAAACGCGGCCACTGCCAGTACTTTGCGGCCACGCTGACGATGGTCCTGCGACACGAGCAGATTCCGACGCGCATCGTACTGGGCTATCATCCGCTCGAGTACAACGAAATCGGCGACTACTTTACGATCCGGCGAAGCGACGCGCACGCGTGGGTCGAAGCCTACTTCACCAAGCAGCAGTTCGACGAGGCAGGGCTTGATACCGGAGATCTGGGAGCAACGGGCGGATGGTTGCGGCTGGATGGAACTCCCGCCGGACCGGGTTCCAACGCTGGCAACGAACTGCGACCGCAGGAAGACCAAGCGGCCGATTATGCTCAGCGTCTGTGGAAGAATTACGTGCTCAATTCGCGTCAGCGCGCCGAGGAGAATTCGTTCTATGGGCCGCTTCAGGACACCGCGCGGCGCACGTATCGCGACATGCTTGAATCGGTCAAGGAGTTCATCAAGCGCATGCGCGACAGCCAGTTCGTCGGCGGGGCGATCAATCAAGAGACTTGGTTTTCTTGGCCGGTCGCCGTCTTGATCATGCTGGTGGGCGGCACGCTGGTGGTGCTGTGGCGGATCATACGTTGGCTGCCGCGTTATGCGCCGCGGCTCGCGAAAAAGCTCGGACTGCGACCGGGGCTCGACGACGTCCGTCAACACTTTTATCGCCACTGCCTGCGTCTGCTGCGCCGCGCGGGCTTTGCTCGCCAAGCGGGACAGACGGCCGAGGAGTACACCAGCCAAGCGGCCGAGACTCTCGCCCTCAGCCGGCACTGGATTGCCGCACCGCAAGAGCTGAGCTTGCTCACGTCGACCTATTACCGCATGCGTTTTGGCGGGAGCAAAACGCTCGCCAACGACGAACAGCGCGCCGTCGCAGCGGCGCTGGATGAGCTGGAACGGCGGTTGAAGTAAATCGCCCCGGCAAATCCCTCGTTCCCAGGCTCTGCCTGGTAACGCACTGTCTTCGAGGCTCTGCCTCGCCGGGGCCGCCGCTTATGTTGACTCCTGAAGCGCTCTCACGGAACCAACTTAGAGGGGAGCTGCTGCAAGACAGTGACGGTTGGAAAACGTTGTGGTCCTTCGGCGCGGTAGACTTCGAAAGAAGAGCCACTGGCATAGCCAGTGCCACACAGCAGCTATCGAGCACCTTCAGCCAGCACTTCAAGCACAAGCTGCCGGGGCACATCGGCGACTAGTTCGACGTGGCCGAGACGGTCGGGCAGGATGAACCGCAGCGTGCCGTGCTGCACTTTCTTGTCGTGCTGCATGAGCTCCCAGAGCTGCTCGGGATCGAGCCCTTTGAAATGGATCGGTAGCTGCAGGTTTTCTAACAGCGTGCGTTGTCGCTCGACGAACTCACTGTCGACACGTCCGAGTCGCTGAGCACACAAGGCTGCCAGGTGCATGCCGACCGAAACCGCTTCGCCATGCAAGAAAGTCCCGTAGCCGCTGGCTGACTCGAGGGCATGCGCGAACGTGTGACCGTAGTTCAGGATCGCTCGTAAGCCGGTCGTTTAACCTTCGTCCAAAGAAACAAACTAGGGGTTTTACTGGCATTATTAGGCGACTATTTGATTGATATATCC
>JBQCEI010000573.1:0-3026 GCA_051960375.1 Aureliella sp.
CGACCAGGCACACGAGCATCGCGACGAGCGCTCCACCGGCAGTCGCCAACAAGCCGGCTGCCAACTCCTGCGGCGGCGCTTCGCTGGCAATGCGAGAGCGATTCGTTCCGTAGAACACTTCCACGACGCGGGGAACTCCCGGGCTGGGAGTGGGTTCGGTTTGCGGGCCGGTGGCTCGAACCGGCTGGCGCGGCTGCACTGGCCGACTGTTCGGATTGGGAACTCCGCCCGAGCGTCCACCGCCGCCCACCGGCTCCGAATGCGGCAGCGATGGCACAGTCGGCAGCGCGGGCGCAGTGGAGAGCGCAGAATCGGCCGGCAGTGGGGCGCCGGCACCTGGCGAAATCTCAAACGGCGGCGAGGCTTCGGGACTTGGCGCCGCGGCGGCCGCTTTGGCCCGCTTGTCAGCCGCCGCGAGCGTTTCGATGGCCGAGGGCTCGGTCAGCGCCAAGCCAGTCTCCCATTGTTCATCTTCGCCGCCGGCACCGAGGCCGTCGGGAGTGAGCAGGCGCACCATGCGGGCGTGCGTCGACGGCGTCAAATCGCGATCGCGCAAATGCGCGAGCAGAGTCGCGATTGCGTGCGGGTCGTCGGCAACCTGCGAACCGATCGCCATCGCCATGGCATCGCCCAACGCATCATCATCCAACAGCGGCAAGAGCTGCGGCCAAGCAGGCGCGCCCGCTCGGCACGCGATGCGAAAACAGGTCAAGCGCTGGTCGAACGATGCGCCCGCACGACCGGCGACTTCCAAGAGCCACGGCTCAGCTTCGGGGCTGAACTCTTCGAGCGCTCGCTCAATCACTTCATCGGTATCCGATCCGTCAAGCAGATCGACCAGCTTGTCGAAGCCTCGCTTGGGCTGGCCGACGAGCCGATAAGCGCAAGCGGCACTCGCCCGGAGCAGCTTGCCTTCTTCTCGGCTGCAAAGGTCGATATGCGGCTCGGCAGCGCGCGGGTCGATTTGTGCAGCGGCCATCAAACATGCCGCGCGGAGCGAATCGGGATGCTTGTCCGCGCTCATCTCTAACAACTTGGGAACAGCCCGAGCGGCAGCCTGTCCGATTGCGCCGAGCGTCGCTGCGGCGGCCGAGCGAACGGCTGTCGTCGCATCGCGCTCATTCAGCACCGCGAGACATGGATCGCATGCAAAGTCGGCTGCCGGGCCAGCTAGCGCGAGCGCTCGCAGCACATGTTCGCGCGCCGCAGGATCGCGATCATCATCGTGATCGCTAAGACTTGCGGCCAGGCGCTTCAGGCCTTCCGGGCCGATGGCCGTCAGGGCGGCAGCGGCCGCCTTCTTCACGCTGAGGTGCTCGTCGCGATCCAAGATGCGGGCTACGAGCGCGTCGCTGGCTGAGTGACCGCCGGGACCGAGTTGTTCGAGGCACCGCGCGCAGCTCGCGCGGACCAACTCGTCACCGTGATCTAAACCGGCGACCAGTTGCGGCAAGCACTCTGCCGATAAGAGTCCAAACGCTCCACAGCACTCGAGCATATCGCAATACTCGGCGCTATCGGCCGAAGTTTCCAGCAACGCAGTCCGCATGGCTCCGGCCGCCGCTGGCGACGCCGACGACGTGCGGGCCAACGCGCGAGCAATGGCATGACGAAGCCAAGGATCTTTCTCGCTTTGAAGAATCTCGACCAGGCGCCCCTCCGCGCGAGCGGCTGCGGCACCGATCGCCGCCAGCGCTTCGGCCGCCGCTGTCCGCACTTCATGTTCGTCGCTCGCATCGGCCAGCACATCCAATAAACGTTCCAGCGACTCGCTCTCGCGCGAGTGCGCACGCGCGATCGCAGCCAGTGCGGCCAAGCGGACTTCGATCGGTTGAGCTCGTCCAGCGGCCAACTCGAGCAAGCGTTCCACGCGCAGCGCGGAGCTCGGTTCGACAAGTTCCACCACGACGGCGTCGGCGATGTCGAGCCGCTCTTTGCCCGAGAGCTGATCGAACTGCTCGGCGATCAGTTCCTGACCGCGCGCACCCCAGCGGGCAACTGCGTATCGCAACACTGCGGTGTCATCCTGCTGGCGCTCAAAACGAATGACCACGCGCCGCATATCGTCGGGGTAGCTTTCGACATCGCGCAAACGTTCCACGAATTGGAGACGGCCAAGCAAGTCGCTCGCGGCATACACGCGGCTGGCTAGCTCCCAGCCAGCGTCGGCTGGTTGCTGCGGCGGCGCAGCGGCAAGCACAGCAGGCTCGGGCGGCGTGGCCACAACGACCGGCGCAGGCTGAGCGTCTGCGGACGTTGCTTGCCGCAAGCGAGACAGCGCCAATTCGATCGCGACTAGATGGCGGGCTTGATGTTCGTGCGCACGCAGATGGCGCATCGCCGTTTCGAATACGGAGACGAGGCGGCGGCGCCGACCGACGTCGGCTTCGTCTTCCAGCCCCTTGGCGATGCGAGCGATCGACCACTCGGCCGGATAACGCACGTGCTCATCCGAATCGGCCAACAGCGGCACCAGAGCTTCGAGCGCGCGCAAGGCATCTTGCTGAACGCAACCGAGCGCATAGGCTGCAGCCAACCGCACGTCACTTTCGGAATCAGCCAGACACTCGATCAAGCGCTCGGTGGCTGCAGAGCCGCGCTGGCCGTAACGCGCAAGTTTGGTAGCCGCCGCAGCTCGACCGCTAGCGATCGGCTGACGAAGCTGCGCGATCAGTTGCTCGACAGCGTGCTCGATGGGTTGCTCTACCGGCTGTTGAGCGACGGCGAATGGATGCGCGAGCAAGCATCCAAGCATCGTACAAATTGCAGCCAATGCGCGCGCAAGTCCGATCGAGCGCGCAGCGCGATCGAGGTGCCAGTCGAAGTACAGCATGACATCGGGCCTCCTTGCCCCGCCAGTGGCATAAGCATTTGGCCCAGTCGACGCAAGAGCGTTTTGACAACCCGGCGCAAACAACGCTCTGCGCACGGATGCACAAAGATCGTTTGGAAGAGATGTGATGACTGCATTAAGCGGCTGTTCGAGTCGCAAAGCGACGGCACGCATTAGCCTGGGACACCAGTCC
>JBQCEI010000574.1:0-4907 GCA_051960375.1 Aureliella sp.
AACTTGCCGGTCACGAGAAAAGCGATCACCACGAATCCCGACTTCAGGATCGTGCGGCTGACCTTGTTGATGATCCAGGTAAGCACCCGCTGGTAAATCGCTCGCCCGTTTTGCACCAGATTCACAATGCTGCTGAGCCCCTCGTGGGTCAGCACGACGCTGGCGGCACTCTTGGCTACGTCGGTGCTGCCGCTGACCGCGATGCCGACTTCAGCTTGGCGCAGAGCCGGAGCGTCGTTGACTCCATCGCCGGTCATGCCGACGACATGACCGGCCGCTTGAAGGCCCTTCACGATAAGGAACTTGTCCTCGGGGAATACTTCGGCAAAGCCATCGGCGGTGAGCGTCGACGGCGCCGCGGCGGTGCGCAGATCGGGGACGCGATCGACTTCTCCAAGGCCGAGCTCTTGGGCTACGGCGCGGGCTACCGGCAGCGCATCGCCCGTCAGCATCTTCACGGTCACGCCGAGCGACTCGAGCTGCTCGATCAAGCGTCGCGAATCCGCGCGCGGCGCATCGCGCAGCAAAGCAACTCCGACCAGCCGCAAAGGGCCGTCGTCTTCTGCGCGAGCGACGGCGACGATGCGCACTCCCTTTTTCGCTTCTTCTGCCGCAATCGCTTCCAAGGCGGCGATATCTTCTGCGTGCAAATCGGCTGCCGGCGCCACGCTCCGCAGCGCCCCTTTCATCACTCGCCAGCTATGGCGGCCGGATCGAACCGTCGCTTCGGTGCGACGCGTGCTCGGAGCGAACGGCACGAACGATAGTTGCTCGTGATCACCGCTCAGCAACTGTCGCTCGGCCGCGGCGCGCAAAAACGCAAGATCGATCGGATCCTGATTGGCTTCTTGCGAAGCGAGGGCTCCGGCGAGGATGACGTCGTCCTCGGTAAAGCCCGACTGGGGCAGCCCGCCTGTCAGCGTCAACTGATTCATCGTCAGCGTGCCGGTCTTGTCGGCGCAGAGCACGTCCATGTTGGCGGCGTCTTCCGCAGCGCTGAGCCGCGTGATCAGCACTCCATGCCGAGCCATTTCCAGCGATCCCAAGGCCATGCTGACGGTGAACATCACCGGCAGAGCCACCGGCACCGCTCCCATCAAGATCACCAGGCTCAGCGGCAGAATCTCGAGCAGCGGCAGCCCTTCGGCAAACGAGACCACCAGAGCGATAGCGACTTGCACTCCCACGATCACGAAGAGCCACTTAACGACTCGCGTGACGACTTCTTCAATGTGCAGCTTCGGACGCGCGGTCTGAACGAGTTCCGTCGTGCGGCCGAAGTATGTTCGCGCTCCCGTGGCCGACACCACGGCCGTCGCCTCTCCGTGGCGGACGACCGAGCCGGAATAAACGAACTGGTCCTGCTCTCTTCGCTGCTCCTGCGACTCGCCGGTGAGCGCCGATTGATCGACGTAGACTTCGCCATCGAGCAGTTGTACGTCGGCCGGGACGAAATCGCCCGTGCGCACGCGGACGATGTCACCCCGCACCAGTTCGCTCGCCGGCAGAGCTTGCCAGAGCCCATCGCGAGCCGTGCGAGCGGTGACTTGCAACTGCCGGCGCAGCGCCGCGACTGCAGCCGAAGCGCGTTGCTCCTGCAGGAAGCTCAACACGGCATTGACGACCAACAGTCCCAGAGCCACGGCCAGATCGGCGTGTTTGTGCAGGATGACAGACAGCACCGCAATCAATTCGAGCATCCAAGCCGACAGCCCCCAGAACTTCTTGGCGAAGTTTCTCCAGGGATGAGCCGGCCGCTCGGCAACTTCGTTTGCGCCCTCTTGAAGAAGCCGCTGGTGCGCGTCGGCCGTCGTCAGACCGCTTCGCGGATCCGACCCGAGCGATTGCACGAGCTCAGCCGCTGTGTTTGCCGGCGCTGTGTTCGCTGGCGCCGCGTTGGCCTCGCTGGGGCTCGGGCGTGCACTTGAAGGGCTCACGTTGGGGCTCGTGTTAGGAAGAAGCGAGCAAAGCGGTGTGACGCATCGCTTCCTCAGGACCAAGGCACTCTTCGCAGGCCTGCTGAGGAAAAACGGGAGGGACTTACAGCTTATGCCTGTTTTTGACCTGCGAGAAGCGGGCCAACAGAGGAGCTATTAGGAGTGATCCAGCGCGCTGTGCGGTCGGCGCATGGCCCGGCAGCGGTGCAACATTTGCTGATGCGGTGAAGTCGGCAAGGCCGCGCGCGAGCCCGCGCGCTTTGGCAGCTCAGCGGCATCAAGCCGCATTTCCAACATGCTCAAAGGAGCTTTTCTCTCAATGGACGCCATGAAGATCAGCGACGAGGTAACCGTCGGCCCGCAGCCTACGGAAGAGCAACTCCAAGATCTGGCCGGTCAGGGCTTCAAGTCGGTCGTCAACTTCCGCACCGAAGGGGAAGAGGACCAGCCGCTCTCGCCGGCCGACGAAGAGGCCAAAGCCAAGAAGCTCGGCCTGGAGTACTTGCACGTTCCGGTCTCGATGAAGTCGATGAGTCCGCAGTGCGTCGACCAGTTCCGGCAGCAGTATCCCGACTTGCCCAAGCCGGTGTTTGCTCACTGCAAAAGCGGCAAGCGAGCTGGAGCGATGGTGATGATGCATCTGGCCAGCGCGCAAGGCATGAGCGGCCAACAGACGCTCCAACAAGCCGAGCAAATGGGATTCAAATGCGATCAGCCCGAACTGAAGCAGTTCGTCGAACAGTACGTTGACAGCCACGCCGAGGGGCGACGCTCTTAATCCCATCAATCGAAATGCCGCAGCGCTGGAGGCCGCAGCGATGAAGCTCACGATCCTGCACACCAACGACATCCACGGCCACCTGACCGCGTGGCGCGGCTGGGAAGGCGAGCTGAAGGATAAAACGATCGGCGGCTTGGGAGCGCTCGGCGGAGCGATCGCAGCTGCCCGGCGCGAAGCCGGTGAGAACTGTTTGCTGCTCGATGCGGGCGATCTGATTGGCGACACCATGATTGCCGATCTGACCAAGGGGCAGGCGCTGATTGCGGCGCTCAACCACTTGCGCTATGACGCTCTGACGATCGGCAATCACGAACCCGATTTCGGCGTTGCCGCGCTCGGCGAGCGCATCGACGAAGCTGCGTTTCCGGTAGTGGCAGCGAACCTGATCGTGGAAAGCGATGATTCGCTCTTTACGAAGCCTTACATCATCAAAAACCTCGGCGGCCTGCGCGTCGGCATCCTGGGACTGGCCTACCCGAAGACGTCACGGACAACGACGGCAAAAAATATTCAAGGGCTCAAGTTTCAGCCGCCTCGAGAAACCGCAGAGAAGTATGTAGGGCGAATAAGGGATGAAGGCGTCGACCTGCTCGTGGCCTTGACGCATTTGGGACTCGGCGCCGATGAGCAATTGGCCCGCTCGGTAAAAGGCATCGATGTCATTGTCGGCGGTCACAGCCACAATCGCATGGCCCAGGCTGAGCCGATCGGTGAAACGCTGATCGTACAAGCCGGCGCGCATGGCTCGGATCTCGGCGTGCTCGAACTGACATTCGCACATGGCAAAGTCACCGAGCACCGCCGAAGCTTGATTCCGCTCGATCATGAAAAGATTTCGCTCGATGCGAGCGCCGACCAGCTGGCGTCGCGGCTCGTCGCACCGCACCGCCAGGCGCTCGAGGAGCAGGTCGGACGCGCCACCACGTGGCTCATCCGCGCCCAGACGCTCGCGGGCACAAAGGCTCGCAAGCGCGACGAAGAGTCGCCGGTCGATTCGCTCTTTGCAGATATTCTGCGGGAAGAAATGCAGGCCGACTTCGCGTTCCTGCCGGGAGTCGGCTACGGCGTGGCCATCCCGCCTGGACCGATCACCGCCGCGCAGCTGCGGCAGCTCGTACCGCACGATGGAAAGGTTGTCACGATGCGGCTTCACGGGTCGCATATCATCGATCTGCTCGAGCAAGCGGTAGAAAACGTCTTCTCGAGCGATCCCGCGGTGAAGGTAGGAGGCATGATCCAGCTGTCGGGCCTGCGCTTTGCCTATCGGCCCGCCAGCGCCAAAGACCACCGTGTCGCCGAGATCGAACGGGTCGATGGCAAATGGGACGCGGGGGCCGATTACCTCATCGCGACCAATTCGATGCTCGCCCAAGGAGGACACAACCAAGCAACCTTTCGGCATGGCCGCTCCATCCAGGAACATGATTCCCAGTACGCCACCATCCGCCGGGCGCTGCTCAAAAGACAAGAAGTGGCCGCTCCGGCGCTCGGCCGCATTCGGCGCGAAGCCGAGGCCCAATGATCGAATGCGTTACCCACGAAAGAAGGTTGACCATGAACCGCTTGCTCGCCCCTCTGCTGCTGGCTATCTGCATGTCGGCTGCGCTCCCTTCCCAGGCTCAAACCTCTGCCTCGCAGGAGAAACATCCAGTGCTGAAAGCTGTGATTCACATCAACTTCAAAGATCCAGATCGCCATGAACATGCCCTCCACAATGTCGAGAACATACTCAAGGACGCCAGCGACACCGAGCTGATCGTCGTCTGCCACGGCGAAGGGATCGCGCTCTTGAGTAAAAAGCAGACCAAGCAAGCGGAACTCGTTCAGTCCTTGATGAAGAAGGGCGTGCGTTTCGAGGCCTGCGAAAACACGATGCAGAAGAAGTCGCTCAGCAAGGAAGATCTGCTCGAAGGGACTAAGACGGTCCCGTCCGGCGCCGTAGAAATCATTCGCAAACAGAGCGAAGGCTATAGTTATTTCAAACCGTAGTGCGTCGCGGTAGTTGCATTGCAGCATCGGGGGCCGTTAGGGCCAAAGGCCCGCGATTCCTTAGCCCAGTCCGGCGGGGCTGGGACGCCGCGAGACCGCGGCGCGGTGGTTTTGCGACCTAATGAGTTTTGACACTGGAGTACGGAAATCGGTTTTAAGTCCCGGTAGGGACGGCAGCCCCATGCCGGCGGGGCGAGCCG
>JBQCEI010000575.1:0-2708 GCA_051960375.1 Aureliella sp.
GTTTTACCGCGGAGGGCGCAGAGAGCGCGGAGGATTCTCCGCTCGCTCCGCGTCTCCGCGGTAAATCATGAATTACAGCAGCTGCTCGACCGCTGCGGCATCTTCTTGGCTGAGCTCCCAATCGCCGGCGGCGACCAGTTCGTCGACTTGATCGGGGCGTCGGGCGCCGACGATCGCGGCGGTCACTTCTGGACGCCTGAGCGTCCACGCGATCGCCAATTGCGCAGGCGTCTTGCCACTGCGAGCGGCGATCGTTTTCAAGCCTTCGACCAGCGCGAGGTTCGCGCTCAGTTTGGGCTCCTGGAAATTCGGATCGTTGCGGCGGTGATCGTCCTCGGCGAGCTTGTCGACCCACTGCCGCGTGACCTTACCGGTCAGCAATCCCTTTTGCATCGGGCTGTAGACGACCACCCCGATTTGGTGCTCGGCACAGTAAGGGAGCACTTCGGCTTCAATGCCGCGCATCAGCATGCTGTAGGGCGGCTGCAGCGAGGCTACCGGGCCGATCGGCAGGATGCGCTGGAGTTGCTGGCGATTAAAGTTGCTCACACCGACGTAGCGCACCTTGCCCGCTTTGACGAGCGAAGTCATCGCTTCCCAGGCTTCTTCGATATCTTCATCGGGCTGTGGCCAGTGAATTTGATACAGATCGATCACGTCGATCCCGAGGCGGCGCAGGCTGGCTTCGACTTCCGCCAAGATGCTCTCGCGTTTGATGCGGGCGGAGATCTGCCTTTGCTCGTCCCACACTCGGCCGCACTTGGTCGCCACGATTGGCCGCTGGCTCAGACCCTCGAGCGCTTGGCCGACGACTTCTTCGCAATGCCCCAGCCCATAGACCGGAGCGGTGTCGATCCAATTGATGCCCAAATCCAAGGCGCGGCGGATCGTGCGAATCGAATCGCCATCATCCTGCGGGCCCCAAGCGAACTTCCAGTTTCCGCCCCCGATCGCCCAAGTGCCAAGTCCGATCCGCGTGAGTTCCAGGTCGGTGTTACCAAGCTGCTTTGTCTTCATGATGTGGTCTTGTTCCTCTCTCGAGCGATCTCCGCGTCCTCCGCGGTAAAAACCTCAATTGGCCGGCTCGATGGTAACCGATAACTGCCCCGAGTTGTCGTCGAGCCCCGCTCCGGTCTCGTTGATCCGCAACAAAATCTCCCCCGAGGCCTGGGCGGCGATCCTGGCATCGGCTCCCACCGGCGCGATCGGCAGCGTTTCGGAGAATTCGGGCTCCTTGGGCTGAGGCGTAGCGATCGCGAGCAGCAATTTTCCAAGCGGCTGTCCGTTGCGATACCGCAGCGTCACTCCCTGCGGCTCGCAGATCCATGGCTTGGGCTCGCTGCCTACCACGTAACGCCCTTGCGCCGAGACATGCACCGACTGACCAGCCCGGACGCTGATGCCGGTGGCTTGCCAACCGTTGTCGGCTCGAACCGACACGGTCGCAGCCTGATCGAGCGGACGCGTGCGATGATTGAGCTGCACCAGTTCGCGCTCGGGCTGAAAACCATAATCCAAACCGGTCAGCATGGCCGACCACTCGGCGCGCACAAATGGTTTTCGGTTTTGCAGAGCCCGCATGAGTTGGGTTGTCGTGGTGGCATCGCTGGGCAGTGGGCCGTCGAGCAACTTGTGAAACGCGTCGCGAGTCGAAGGATGATGTTCGAAAAACACCACCGCGGCCCAGCTCCACGCGTAAGCATCGGTGCTCTGATGGGCTCGAGCGTCGTAGTGCATGATCGTTTCCAGCGATGGCGCCAGGCCGTCGGCCAGTTGCTGCTGGATGAGCGTGATGCGGCCCCACATCGGTACGTCGTCGGGCGAGTGCGGAATGATGCCCATTTGCAGCTGGCCATCCTGCCAGCGATGCGTCGCGAGCCATTCGGCCAGTCCCTCCATGAGCCACGGCGGTCCGGCCGAACCGAACTTGCGGACCATAAACCAGTGGGTCCCTTCGTGCAGCAGCAGATGCCGCCGGTAGTACGCGCTCGGTTGCTCGACGACCCACAGATCGTCGCCGAACTGATAGCCGTGCGGAAACGGCGGCAAGTTCGCCGGCAACAGTCCTGCCGCTGTAAACCGCTCGCGAGCTCCCATGATGCAGGCCGTCGTCCGCCACTGAGCCACCTCAGCCGGATCGACGTGAAAAATTCGGCACCACTCGGGCATGGCCGCATCGAAAACAGCGGGCAGCTCGCGAATCGCATCGTCTACCGGCAAGTCGGTGACGATCTCGACATGCTTGCCCGAGAGCCGCTGGAAACCATCGTCGTCGGCAGCGGCCACGGGCTTGGCGGGGCCACTGAACCAGAGGAATGAAAGAGCTGCGACGGCCGCGACGACCTTGAGCATTTTTCTCATAGACCAACCATGCCGAGCATAAGCGGCTGCAGACAGACAATAAGAAGTGCTGGAAAAACCGGTGAGTCGAGGCGGGCACCTTATTCAGGCACCTTATCATAGCGTAGTGGCTGAAGCCCCCCCTCACCCCCGGATGGCCTGATAAAAACTACGTGATGGTTTGGTTCGCTACAACGAATTCCCGTTGCGCGTCGCAAAAGCTCAGCGGCTCAGTTCGCCCCGGAGGGACCGGCGTCAGTATCCCCGGGGGGAAGCCCCGCGGGACCAAACGGGCCCATGTCAATATACACCCCCCGAGGGGCGGGCGAAGGGGGTACTGCGGCGTTAAGCCTGCCCCAACCCGTGGG
>JBQCEI010000576.1:0-2135 GCA_051960375.1 Aureliella sp.
CGCTCACCTTCCGACTGCCGTTTCACTTGCCATCCTCTCCACGTGGGTACTCCGCCATGAACATCGCAACCATTTTGCCCTGCGAAAAAAGTTCGCAAGCACCCCGCGCGTCGGCTCGCGCTCACGCTCGGCGCTACTGGCCACGTTGCCTTGGCTCTGTTGTCGCCAGCCTGACGCTCGCTGCGTCGACTTTCGCTGGGCTGATGCTGGCCGGCGGTGCCAGCTGCGCGACTGCTCAGGAGCCGGAGTGCGTCACCTGGCCGCGCGTGCTGCCACCGGAGGGAATCGAGATACCGGCCGAGCGAAAGGCCGACTGGCAAAAACGCATTGAAGTACTGGAGAAGAAGCTCGAGACCCATCGCCAAGCCGCCGACTGGGCGGACGTCGCGGTTTTAGTCAAGGCCTGCCGCCTGGCGATCGAGCACCGCGAGTTCTACCAGGCGAAGGATTTCGCCAAGTGCGATCGCTTGTTGAAACTCGCTGAAGAGGCAGAGCTGGGCGGAGCCCCGAAGACAGCCGGGATCACCACGACTCCAGGACTGAGCGTCCGCGGGTATTCCTCAATGGTTGACGATTCGGTCCAGCCTGTCGGCATGGTTGTTCCTGAGAAGCTCGAGCTGTCGAAGAAAGTGCCGTTGGTCGTCTGGTTGCATGGACGCGGTGATAAAGCGACCGATCTGCACTTCATCTGCGATCGCTTGGACAAAAAGGGAGAAGTCGCGCCGCCGTGGGCGATCACGCTGCACGCCTTCGGTCGCCAATGCGTCGGCTACAAGAACGCGGCCTCGACCGATGTCATGGAAGCAATCGATTTTGCCTGCGGCCATTATCCGATCGACCGGCGGCGAATCGTGCTGATGGGCTTTTCGATGGGAGGGGCCGGCGCGTGGTTATTGTCAGCGCACTTTACCGATCGCTTCGTAGCGGCCAGCCCGGGAGCCGGCTTTGCCGAAACGGCTCGTTACCAACGACTGACGCCCGACAAGTACCCTCCACAATACGTGCAGACGCTCTGGAGCATCAACGATGTGCCGGGCTACACCCGCAACCTGTTCAATATTCCCGTAATTGCTTACAGCGGCGAAGTCGACAAACAAATTCAGGCTGCCCGCGTCATGGAAGAGGCTTTTCAGGCCGAAGGGCGACAGCTCCAGCACTTGATCGGCCCCGGTATGGGACACAAATACCATCCTGACGTCCTCAAGGATTTGCTCAGCCGCCTCGAAAAGATCGCCGAGGCCGGCAAGCCCGAATCGCCATCGGAACTGTTCCTACAAACGCGGCATTGGCGTTTTGCCCAGCGGCAATGGATTGGCGTCGACGGCTTTCAAGAACCGTACGCCGACACGCGCGTCGACGCCCGCCGCGAGGGTGATCAGAATTGGCAGCTCGTTACCAAGAATGTCAGCCGGCTGGTCCTCACGCCTCCGGCCGGCGCCAAACTGACGGTCGATGGCACGCCGGTCGCCGCCACCGGTTCCTCCGGCGACCAGCCTCTTCATCTGGCGCGGGGCGCACAGGGACAATGGCAAACGGTCCAAGCGTTTCCCAAAATTCGCAAGCATCCGGGGCTGAGCGGTCCGATCGACGATGCCTTCACCAGCCCATTCCTGATCGTGACGCCAACCGGCAAATCGTCCAATCCTGCCGTTGAAAAATGGGTCCAGTGCGAGCTTGCCCATGCGGTGTCGCGATGGAAAGCGCTCATGCGCGGTGCTCCCCGCGTCTGTCGGGACCAGGATGTGACGGCTGAGGATGTCCAGAAGTATCACCTCATCCTCTGGGGCACGCCCGAGAGCAACAGTTGGATCGCGAAAGTGCTCAAGCAGCCCGCAGCACCCGTCGCTTGGTCCCGGGAAGGTGTCAGCGTCGGTTCGCAGCGGTGGGCTGCCGACGCGCACGTGCCGGTGCTGATCATGCCGAACCCCGAAGCGCCCGAGCGCTACGTCGTGATCAATTCGGCGCTGACGTTTCGCGAAGCGCACGATCGCACCAATTCGCTGCAGAACCCGCAACTGCCCGACTGGGCGGTGATTTCGCTCGACGAGCCGCCGTCGGCCGAGCGGCCTGGCCGCATTGCAGCCGCAGGTTTCTTCAACGACCAGTGGCAACTCGACGCGCGATAAACGCGGCCA
>JBQCEI010000577.1:0-9569 GCA_051960375.1 Aureliella sp.
CGCTTGTGGAATTCATCGCCCGGCAAGCCAAGGAATGCCAACAGGAAGTTCTGGCGAGCGACTCCGCCTTCAGCGACGCCGAGGCGAACGAAGGCCGCACGAACGAAGGCACAGCGGAAAGAGATGAGAGCCTCTGTTCGAATAGCGACGCCGATCGGCACGACGGCGATGGAGCGACGGTCGCCGGCGATCCATCCGAGGACTGGTGTCGAGAACTGAGCTGCGAAGAACGCGCTCAGGTGAAGCGCTGGGAGAAGCTGACCAAGCGCATCCACGCTCGATGGCTGATGACGCCGCGCGACGATCTGGCGGGGAAACGGCCGCGGCGCTTTCTGCATGCCCATCGCGAGTGGAAAGATCGCGAGCTGGACCAGCGTCGCTCGCAGTGGTCGCGCGAGCGGCGTCCGCCACCGCCGGCGCCGCGCACCAGCGACCTGTTCCGCTTCGGTCCGATGGGGGTCGAGGAAGTCACGCACTACTTTGATTTCTGCCGCTACCTGATCGGCATCGCGCTGCAGATGGTCGACGACGAGCCGCGGGTCGCGCAGTCGCAGTTGATCGAACGCCTTGAATCGGCTCGCGAGGACTGGCTCTCTGGCGAAGCGATGGAAGGGGACCGCTTGACCGTGCAAGAGGTCATCGACGGCGAGCGGCAGCTCATTCCGCGCGTCGCCAGCAGCGATCCGTTCGACTGCGATTGCCCCTTGTGCCGCATCCATGAACTGGAACCCGACCTATTCGGACCGGCGTTTTGGATGGCCGACACTTTCCGCGAAGACATGGAAGAGGAATTCGTGTTCTCGCTGCACGCCAGGCAGGAAGACTGGCAGAAGGCTCGCGATGAATGGCTCTCTTGGTCCTGCGCCCCGATCGGGCGGGGCGAGGCTTCCGATAGCGAGGCTTCCAACAGCGACGCAGCTGGCGAAGACGCGGGCGATCGCCCCAAGGAGGAGGCTGCTTCGGCCGAGTTGCCTGAGGGAGATTGGCCCAAGGTGTGGGAGAACAGCTTCAGCGACGATTCGCACGGCAGTCCGCGACTATCGCTGCTGGGAATCGGAGGGCATCTGGGCGAGATCATCGACCAGTTGAAAGAACTCGGCGCTGCCCGCGAAGAAATCAATCGACTGAACCGAGCATTCGATGAGCTGGCGCATGCGGTCCGCCGGTGGCTTGCCCGCGAACCGCCGCGCGTGCAATCAGGCGAACCGAGCAGCCTCGAGCCTGCCGCTGCGGAGATGATCCAGCTGCTCGAAAGGGCCGCGCTGGAGTATCCCGAGCTAACGGCCAAGAGTGCAGACTTGCAAAGCCAGATTCATCAGTGGCAGCGACAACTGTCGCCTTCGTAGATGTACTGGGCAGGATGACGATCACCGCGGAGGACGCGGAGTGCGCGGAGGCAATACCAAGAGCTCCGCGTCCGGGCGGTAAATCGGCTCGTTGCCACTAGAAGGGAGTGCGGCCGCCGGTGGCGCCGTAGACTTCGCCGGTAACGTAGCTCGCCTCGCGCGAAGCGAGCCACACGTAGAGCGGCGCAAGTTCGGCGGGCTGGGCCGGGCGCTTGAAGAGCGTGTTGGAACCGAACTTTTCGACTTTCTCAGCCGGCATCGTCGACGGGATCAGCGGCGTCCATACCGGGCCGGGGGCCACGGCGTTTACGCGAATGCCTTGCTCGGCCACTAGTTTGGAAAGAGCTTTGCTGAAGTTAACGATGGCCGCTTTGGTTGGCGCATAATCGAGCAGCTCCGGCGAGGGCTGGTATGCCTGGATCGAAGCGGTGTTGATGATGCACGCGCCGGGCTTCATCAGCGGCACGGCGGTTTGGCAGGTGTAGTACATCGCTAGAATGTTCGTGCGATAGGTGCGCTCGATTTGTTCGGGCGTGAAATCGGCTAGCGACTTTTGAGCCATTTGATAGGCCGCGTTGTTGACCAGCACATCGAGCCGGCCGAAGTCTTTGTGCGTGCGCTCGACCAATTCTCGGCAGAACTTCGGGTCTTGGATATCCCCACGCATGCTGATCGCTTTGCGGCCGGCTTGCTCGATCCATCGCACGCTTTCGGCCGCGTCGCGCTCTTCCTCGAGATAAACGATGGCGACGTCGGCTCCTTCGCGCGCAAAGGCGAGCGCCACGGCGCGACCGATGCCGCTGTCACCGCCGGTGATGATCGTGGCGTAGTCCTTCAACTTGCCGGTGCCGCGATACGTCTCTTCGCCATGGTCAGCGCGCGGCTCCATCTTGCGCTCGCTCCCCGGATGCGGCTGCTTTTCCTGCTGAGTGAACGGAGGTTTCGGGCCAGCTTGTTTGGGGTCTTCGGTTTGAGTCGTTTTCATGGCAGTGCTTTTTTGCAGGAAGGCGCTGTTTGCAGAAGAATGCCGGCGCAGGTTGAACCCAATGCTTTCATGCTGCGCGTGATCAGGTTGATAGCGCCGGCGAGATAAACGAAGTGGATGCAAGTGATGTACCGCCACTAGTTGGTAATAGCGGCCCGGAGGGCCCGCCGTCAGTAGCCCGGGGCGGAAGCCCCGGGAATGCGAGAACGCAAGAAATGTCCGCCCCGGAGGGGCCGGCGTAGTGCTGCTGCCCCCCTACGCCGGCCCCACCGGGGCGGATTTGGTCATGGGCCTGCTTTGGCCCCGGGGCTTCCGCCCCGGGCTACTGACGCCGGCCCCTCCGGGGCGAACCGGAGCCCATGCGCTTTTACAGTGCGCAAGGAGACTTGGATGAAAACAGTTAGCCACTCCGAAGTTTTCATCAGGCTGAACTATTCGTCAGCCAAATATCTCGCTGGCTGCCGTGCCACCGATTCGGTCTTGGCAATCGATTCCGCGCTCCCTAAGCTCCACCGCTCAGAGGCCGGTACTGCGATGAGCTGCTTTGCGGACCCGATCAACTTTTATGCAACCGTACAAGGCGATTTCACTTACCGATGCTCATGCGCCGCGCGCCTTCAGCCGTACCTTCGTCGACATCGATCGCTGATGCAGGTAAGCTCGCGCGGATAACGTTGCTGGTTGCTTCTTGTCTGATGTGTGGTTGCGGCGCGACGAAGTCGTACATCGCCACTGAGCAGTTGCTGTTGTCGGATGCTGTCGATAGCTCGGTCGAGCAGATCGATTTCAGTCCGTTGGCGGGCCGACGCGTTTTTCTGGACCGCGATAATGTTCCGAATGTCCGCAGCACCGCTGGCGGCGGTCTGGTAGCGTGGGAATACATCATCAGCGCGATTCGCGAGCGGATGGTCATGGCCGGTTGTCTGCTGACGGCCGACCGCGAGAGCGCCGAGATCATCGCTGAGGTGCGCGTGGGAGCGATGGGCACCGACGGGCATTCCTTCGTCGTCGGCATTCCGGGCTCGAGCAGTTCACAAGTGAATCAGTTGAGCGGCCAGCCGCTGCTGCCAGCGTTACCCGAACTGAGCATCGCCAAGCGCGACTCGATGTCCGGCGCGGCCAAGATCGCCGTGTGCGCTTACCTGCGCGAAACCCGCGAAGCGGTCTGGCAATCGGGACTCACACAGGCTCACAGCGAATCGAGCGATACCTGGTTCATGGGCGCCGGCCCTGTTCAGCGAGGCTCGATCCACGAACACGACAAGGATGCCGAGCGCACCGAACAACCCGTCCAACGCCAGTCCTCGGTCTTCGCCGATCAGGCGAAGCATCGCACGCCAATCAGATAGGCCAGCCTCAGTGTCGTTACATCGAACCGACTTGCCGGGTGCGGTCACATCAGTGCCTGATGTACCACATACCATTGCCAGCCCTATTCGCCGCTGCAGTACTCAAACGCTTGGCCATGCACTGCGCTCATCGGCCGACGGATAGGTTGGCTATGGTAAGTGGTACATCACGCCGTGATGTGACTAATCTTCGCTGCTGACGGCGGTGCGGCGGACCGGTTTGTTGACCACGCGGATGAGAGGCACGGTGGTCGGGCCGCCGTGGAAGGTCCGTCCGCTTTCGAGATAGTGGTCATAGACGAACGCGCCGTGCTTGGCATTGCCGGCTCGCAAGCACCGCAGAATCGACGGATGGCCGCACTCGGGGCACTCTACTCGCAAGCCGTGATTGTCGAGCAGTTGATGGATCGTCTTGGCCAGGCGCTGGTTCTCTTCCAGCGAGCCGAATGCCCAGCCGTGGAACTGCTGCACGCGGCTTTCGATCGTCCGGCGTATTTGCTGTTGGATGACGCCGATTTCTTCCGAGAGCAAGCGCACTTGTTCGACCGCTTGCTCGATCGTCGCTCCGGGCAGCGTCATGCGCTGCCGCAAGCCGCCGTGCACGCGCTCGGCGATCAACTGAATGCTGCGGAGGAAGAGTTTCTTCTGCTTGGGGCCGAGCGGCTCTGCCGATTCTTTCAGCACCAGCTCGACCAGCGCAATCGGTTCGCCCAGGTGCATCACGGGACCGAACAGCAGCGCGTGCCTGGTCGGGTTGGCTGCGGGGGCTCGCCGCGCGGAATCGGCTTGCGGCTCGGCCAGCATCGGTTGCCGTTGTTGCCAGGCGAGCTGGACCAGCTTTTCATGCTTCTTCTGATCGAGCGCCGATTGGATCACGCGGTCCATGCGGTACGGCACACCGAAGATGGCCCCTTGAGCGGCCGCGGCTCGCAGCCAAGCCACGCCGGCGACCGCCGAGAAGATATGGCAGAGTTGCGGCATCAGCTGTTCGAGAAAGGGCTGCAGCGGCAAGTCGCCATCGATCAGCTCGGCCAGCTGCTTGACCTGCGCCGCGGTCGGTGCGGGCGACTGGCTGGGCAGCTCTTGCAAAGTGTCCTGGAGGATTTCGAGACTCATTCCATATCGTCCTGCTGATCAGTGTGAGCGCCTTGAGCGCGCGTCCATCCGATGGCGCGCCTGCGCCGACGGCGAGGGCTCTTTCGCGAGTTGGACGAGCCCCGGAGTGAAACGTTCCCAGCCCCCTGGCAAGCAAGCGACTTCTTTTTTCGGCCCACGAATTTCAGCCGTCCAAAACCAAGCGACCGAAGCGCACGGAAATGCCTGCGCAAGTAGGTGTCCGCGCAATAGCGGCACGAGCGGGCAAATAGCCGCTCAATAAACAGCTGGATGGCAGCAAGTTGCAGAGCGCCGGCGCGCCAGCATCCCTTTTCTTTCGAGAAGTCTAGGGAAACATTGGCAGCAACCGCCCCGTCCCCCCGCGCTTGGCTTGCGGGCTAACCGCATCGGTCCTAGCACGCACTGCCGTGCCGCATAGCTGGATTTTTCGGACAAACTTGCAAGGCGATATTTTCAAATCCGCCGAGCCACGTTTATACTCTACGTACGAACATGGCTGCTTGTCGAGCCCGCGAGCAAGAATTCAGATTTATTCTGTTTGTGATGCTATTGCCAGGGAACTTTTGGGGATGTGGCCGTGTCGAAGCGCTTCCGAAGAGGAGGCCCCACACCTTGCGATTGGTATAACCGGCCAGGCTGGAAACCGACTGCGAGAAAAATGGCCGGCTGTGCATCCCCGACGTCTTCAGCGGGGTCGCCAGCCGCTTAGCTTCAAGTAATTGCACGCGACGGATTCCTGGGTGCCCACGTAGGTAAGGTAAGTATGTCGTCGACTCCATCGCAAGAAACGGTTGAGCAAACCAAGCAGCAGATTCGCGGCTTGATCAACGAAATTGCGGAACTTTCGCGATCCGAGCACGAGGCCGACGAATACTATCCGGCGGTTCTCCAGCGGATCGTCGAAGCCCTGGCGGCGGTCGGCGGCGCGGTCTGGCTCACCGACGAATCGGGCGCCCTGCGGCTCCGCTACCAGATCAAAGTCAATCAAAATCTGCTGCAGGCCGAGAACGAAGACGCCACGCGTCACTCGCGCTTGCTCTCGCGGCTGTATGCCCGAGCCCAATCGGAACTCGTGCCGCCGGGCGCGTATATCGGCGAGGATCAAGCCGAGGGAAACCCGACGCCGTTCTTGCTCGTCATCTCGCCGCTGGCCAGCGGCAAGCGAGCGGTCGGACTGATCGAAATCTTCCAGCGGCCCGATTCGGCGCCGAACATTCTGCGCGGCTATCTGCGCTTCCTCGACCAGATGGCCGGCCTGGTCGGCGAGTGGCTCAAAGGGCACACGCTCAAGCAAGTCTCCGATCGCCAGATTCTCTGGCAACAGGCCGACCACTTCGCTCGCCTGGTTCACGACAATCTCGATCTTCGCGACACCGCCTACACGATCGCCAATGAAGGTCGTCAGGTGATCGAATGCGATCGCGTCAGCGTGGCGATCAAACGCGGCGGCCACTGCAAAGTGATCGCCATCAGCGGTCAGGACACGATCGAGAACCGCTCGAATATCGTCTCGGCGCTCAACAAACTCACCTCGCGCGTCGTCGCCGCTGGCGACCCCTTGTGGTATGACGGCTCGGTCGAAGACCTGCCGCCGCAACTCGAGGAAGCAATCGAGGACTACGTCGATCTCTCGCACGGACGCACCGTCGCCGTGCTGCCGATCCGCCGTCCGGAAAAAGTGGTCGAAGGGGACGTGCTGTCCAAAGAGCACGTGCAGCGCGAGGACTTGTCGTCGCGCGAAATCATCGGCGCTCTGGTGATCGAACAGATCGAAAGCCAGTTGCCCGCCGATCTGCTGCGCTCGCGAGCCGACTTGGTGTACGAACATACGGCCCGAGCTCTGGCCAACTCGCTCTCGTACAACAATCTCTTCCTAATGCCGGTGTGGCGCACCCTCGGACGCGCGACCTGGTTTTTCCGCGGCTCGGCGTTGCCGAAGACCGTCGCCGTGCTCACCGCCGTCGCGGTCGCCTTGTTGGCGATGTTCCTCATCCGGATCAACCTCGACCTGGAAGCCAACGGGACGCTGCAGCCGGTCGAGCAAAAGCAGGTCTTCGCCCACGTCGATGGCGAAGTCGAAAAGGTCTTCGTCGATCACGGCTCGGTCGTGAAAGCGGGCCAGCCGCTGGTCCAGCTCCGCAACCGCGACCTGGAAGTCGAAATAGCAACTCTGCAGGGACAACTCCAAGAGACCAACGAACAACTCTCGACCCTCGGCATGCAACTGGCCGCGGGCATGAAGGACGCCACCGAACGCATTCGCACCACGGCGCAGACGCGCGAGCTGGAAGTCCGCAAGATGTCGCAGGAGGCTCAGCTCAATCTGCTCATGGACAAGCATAAGCAGCTGCTGCGCGTCAGCCCGATCGATGGCATCGTGATGACGTGGGACTTGGAAAAGAACCTGCGGCTGCGGCCCGTCGTCACCGGCCAGGTCTTAGTGACGGTCGCCAATCCCAACAGCGACTGGGAATTGGAACTGCTCATGCCTGAAAAGCGCATGAAGTATCTGGACAAGGCGATGAAAGAAGCCGAAGGCCAGCCGCTGCCGGTCGAATACATCATGGTCACCGATCCATCGATTACGCATACCGGCAAGCTGCTGCCGTCGGCAGTGCACGGCCGAGCGGAACTCGATCCTGAAGAAGGGGCGGTCGTCAAGCTCCGCGTCCAACCCGACAACCCGAGCGAACTCTCGAGGCGCCCCGGAGCCGAAGTTAAAGCGGACGTTGTCTGCGGCCAAGAGCCAGCGGCCTTCGTTTGGTTCCATGAAGTCGTCGAATGGATTTGGGCCAACGTCATTTTCTAGGTCCGCTTTCTTCTTGGCTTTGATTTCGCGGGGCGAAGATTCCCATCGCGAGTGTTCGCCTCAGCCCTACAACACACTTGTCCGACACCTCGTGCCAGCAGACTCTTCTCTTCCGTAGGACCCGCGTCAATGAAACATTGGAAATTCGGCCTCGTCGCAGCAGCCTCGCTCCTGATGGGCGCTGCAGAAGTCAGCGCGCAGAACGCTCCTCCTCAGAGCACGCCCCTTCAGAGCACGCCCGCTCAAAGCGCACTCCGCCAAGTCGCTCCCGCTGGTTCTGCATCTGCTAATCCGGCCGTTCCCGGTACTGCTGGCACTTCGGCAGGTTCAGCCGGATCGTCGACCCTCGGCGGCTCGTCCAGCGGCGGCTATGGTTCGCCGCGCGTCTTCACGCCCGGCAGTACGATCACCGGCCTCCGAGCGGCGATCAAATGCATCTACGATGTGCAGCTGGCCGCTCAGGCCGACGGGCTGATCCAAGAGTTGTTGGTCGTGGAAGGAACGGCCGTCGAGAAGGGCCAGTTGATTCTCACGATCGACGAAAGGCTGGCGACGGCCGAACTGGGCGTCGCTCAAAAGGAAGCCGAGGCCGCAGCCGCTCAGGCCAGCCAAGATGCGAACCTGCGTTTCTCGCGCAAAGCGGCCGAGGTGGCCGATCAGGAATACCTCGAGAGCAAGGAACTGTACGAGCGCAATTCGGCTTCGCTGCAAGAAACGCGGCGCAAGCAGCTCGAAGCCCAAAAGGCTCGCCTGGGCATTGAAGTAGCCGAGGTCGATCACGCCAAGGACATTCTGGCCGCCGGAGTTGCCAAGGAAAAAGTGGCAGCTGCCAAAGTGCAACTCGAACTCCGCAAAGTGACCGCTCCGTATGACGGCATCATCGCCACGCGCATGCGCAGCCAAGGCGAATGGGTCAAAGCGGGCGAACCGGTCGTGCGGATGATGCACATGAAAGAAATGAAAGTCGAAGCCCACGTCGAAGTCGCCGGAGCTTCGGTTTCGCATCTGCAGAACGCCATCATGTTCCTGCACGTGAACATCAACGGCGAGACGCTGACCTACAAGAGCAAAATCGAATTCGTCAGCCCGTCGATCGAACTAAACACCTGTCGCATCTGGGCTCGCGTTCCCAACGAATTTATCGCCGGCACCTGGATGCTGCGCGACGGCATGGAAGCGACGATCGATATCCAGTTCCCACCCGCCCAGCCAGTTTCCACGCAGAACGCCAAGCCCGCACAGGCACCCCAGCCGGCCGTGCGCTAACCGAAGTCATCATCAGCCGCAGGCCGTCAGCCCGCGGTTTCGATCAGCCGCCGGGCATTAGCCCGCGGTTTCCCCAAAAAACCGGACGCTAACGCGTGCCGGCTGATTGATTCAACCAGCCACTAGCAACTCGCAACTCACCCCCATCCGGTCGCAAGGATTTTGTCAGCATGACATCGATGGCAGACAGTTTGGTCAACAGCGCCATGCGGCCCTTGAAGCTGCGCTGTCGTCCCGATCTGGTCTCCAATCGCCACCGGTATCACGGCCGGGTGTACTGGGTGGTCAAGGAACCGGTCGGGCTGAACTACTTCCGCTTTCACGAGGAAGAGTATGCCATCCTGAAGATGCTCGATGGCCAGAACAGTTTGCAGCAGATCAAGGAGCGGTTTCAGCAACAGTTCGCGCCCCAGCGGATCACGCTTCAGGACTTGCAGCAGTTCGTCGGCATGTTGCACCGCAGCGGGCTGGTGATCTCGCAAGCCTCCGGCCAGGGTCGCCAGTTGCGTCGCCGCGGCGATCAGCGCAAAAAGCGCGAGCTGCTCGGCAAGCTGGCCAACGTCTTCGCGCTGCGTTTTCGAGGCATCGATCCCGAGCGCATTCTGAACTTCCTCATTCCGTTTACCTGGTGGCTCTTCACGCCGCTGTGCGTCATGGTCGTCGCGCTCTTTGCGCTCAGCGCCTTGATGCTGGTCGGA
>JBQCEI010000578.1:0-2158 GCA_051960375.1 Aureliella sp.
AAGTGCGGCTGCCGCGGCGCCAGCGGGTTGACTCCCAGTCCGGCGGCATCGGCCTGAGCCGAGCCTTCGAGCAACTGGTGCAAAGCCAACGCGCCGAAGCCCATCCCGCAACGCTGCAGAAGTTCTCGGCGAGACAATCCATGCGAGGAATTTTGATGCGACATTCGAGCAGCCAGACAGGTGGGATCGTGGAAGGTGGGATTCGGAGAATCTCGGCACCACTCATTATACCACTGCCCTCCATCCCGGTTACCCCTACGCCGTGAGAACGGTTGGTGGCCCAACGTGGGACGGCAGTCCACTGCCGTCCGCCCCCGCGCCCGCGCCCGACTGTGCCCGTCCAGCTCTTCTGTCTTTCCTTTGGGCTGCTTCGCAGCAAAGAGAAGAGATGTAGGTGCGCGCAGGCCGGCTTGCCGGGTGCTGACGGCAAGGGACTGCCGTCCCACGTTGGGCCACCAACCTTTCTTGCTGCCTCAAAAGCGCAGCGGCCGGCGCCGCTCATTGCATCTTCGGCGGGGTTCGAGGATGATACGGTATCGCCCTTTGGGCAACCTTGGCAAACCTTTTGGGCAGCCTTGGCAAATTGAAAAATAGCCCCGTTCGGTGGAGAGAGTCAGGCTGATGATACGTCGGTTTTTTGTATTGGTTCTGAGTGCGATCGGCACGGTGGGCGTTGCAGCGCAGGCGCTCGCCGATGAAAACGTCAAGCTCGAAGTGGCTAACTCCGAAGCGGCCTCGGCGAGCGAAATGAAGCCTTACCGCGAGATCATCGAGCACACCGAAGCGACGATCGAGATGCTGCCGATCCCGGGCGGCAAGTTCCAGATGGGCAGCCCCGATTCCGAACCCGGCCACAACGCCGACGAGTCGCCTGTACACGAAGTGGAGATCTCGCCGTTCTGGATGGCTAAGACCGAGATCACCTGGGATGCCTACGACGTGTGGATGTCGGACCTGGATCTGTATCGCCGCGAAGTGCTCGGCAAGGAACCGACGCCGCGCGACAAGCTGGCCGACGTCTTTCAGCTCAGCCAACCCACTAAGCCGTACACCGATATGAGCTTCGGCATGGGCAAGCGCGACTATCCGGCCATCTGCATGACCCAGCACGCCGCGCGCACCTTCTGCAAGTGGCTCAGCGCCAAGACCGGTCGCTACTATCGCTTGCCGACCGAAGCGGAGTGGGAATACGCTTGCCGGGCTGGCACCAAAACTGCTTACTCTTTCGGTGACGATCCCGACGAGCTCGGCAAGTATGCCTGGTACGACGACAACGCAGGCGAAGGCTATCACAAGGTCGGACGCAAGAAACCGAATCCTTGGGGGCTGCATGACATGCACGGCAACGTCGCCGAGTGGTGCCTGGATCAGTACTTCGAAGACGGCTACCACGTGAAGGATCTGGAGAGCAAAGATCCGCTAGCGGTGCCGACGGAACTGTATCCGCGCGTCGTTCGCGGCGGCGGTTGGGACAAAACGGCCGAGCAGTGCCGCAGCGCGGCTCGCGAAGGCTCGACCGAGGACTGGATCGCGCAAGATCCGCAAGTGCCGGTCAGCATTTGGTATCTGACCGACGCATTGCACGTTGGCTTCCGCATCGTTCGGCCGCTCGACGAGCCGAGCGAGCAAGAGAAGAACAACAAGTGGGAAAAGAACTTGCCGGTCCAAGTCGAACGGACGACCGCCAAGCAAGAGTGAGCTGCGAGAGGTGTGCGGCACGCTCTGATCCGTCCCTTGTCACGAAAGGCGCTGGCTCATGTGTGCACGCTCGCTCATCCTCTTGGGACTATTCGCAGCCGCGGCATCAGTCGCGATTCCTGCACAAGCACAGACCCGCTATGAACTCACCGCGCCGGAGCTGAATCGAACTTCGCAAGCGATCCTGACCGAGAGCGAACTGCGAATCGTCGATCAGACCGGCCGCCAGACCGTCTACCTTCGCGATCCGACCGTCGACTCCAACGACGGTCGGTTTCTTGCTTATCGCGACAACGCATCGGGCCAGATCATTCGCTGGCCAGTTACCGGCAGCGGCCGGATGGAGATCGCCACAGCCACCGGCGGGCCTCTCGAATTTCGGCCCAGCCGCATGCAGGTCAGGCGGCTCGACGGCCAGCCCGGCCAGCCCATTTTAGGCGGCACCGCACCGCGGCCGATT
>JBQCEI010000579.1:0-2827 GCA_051960375.1 Aureliella sp.
TTGGGCGCTTCCGAGCGCGTCGATCTAGTCGAAGCTGAAGGAACGCACGGCGTACAGCCGGCCAACCTGGCGGCAATCGCTCAGTGGATGCAGCGGTGGCTGGTCGGCAAGGACCAGCGCGTGCCGATCCAAGAGTTCAACCAGTTCGACATCAAGAGCGAAGCGGAGCTGCTCTGCACCGAAGGTGGCCAAGTCTTGCTGCTGCCCAGTGAGCGCTCGGTGTTCGATCTCAACGCGGAAGTCGCAGAACGCTTAGCCGTCGAGCGCCAGAAGCAGCGTGCCACGTCCGATCGCGAAGCGCTGCTGGCCGATGTGCGCAAGCTCGCCGCCATCAGTCCGCTCGAACAACTTTCCAAGCCGACTTCGAACCGCGCGGGCAAAGTCGAGCGCGACGGTTACCACATTGACAAGCTGGTCATCCATACCGATTCGCCCGTGCCCCTCCCTGCCCTGACTTATCATCCAGCCGAACCTGCCGAAGAAGCGTATCTGTATTTGCACGATGGCGGCAAAGCGGCTGATGGCGCACCAGGCGGACCGATCGAAAAGCTGGTCCGCGATGGCTACGTGGTCGTCTCGGTCGACCTCAGCGGCCAAGGCGAGACAGCTGAAGGCAAAGCCGATGCGAGCCTGGGCGACTGGAAGACTTTTTATATGGCTTACTTGCTCGGCAAGTCGGTCGTCGGCAAACACGCCGAAGACATCGTCGCCGCCGGCCAGTGGACCGATAATTACCAGTCGAAGCATCCGCGCGAGCTGCACTTGATCGCCAACGGCCGAACCACCGTGGCCGCGCTGCATGCCGCAGCCCTGAATCCCGACTTATTTGCGACCGTAACCTTGCGCGGCGGTCCCACTTCATGGTCGCAAGTCGCCAAGTCGCCCGACGAAGCCCGCTGGCTCACCACCACGGTTCACGGCGCCCTCCGCAACTACGATCTCCCCGACCTGATCAAATCGCTCCCCGAAGGCAAGGTGCGTATCGAACCGTAACCTTCTCCTGTGTGCCACTGGCCTTAGCCAGTGTCTTCCCTTCCGAAGTGTGAAGCGCGACAGAGAAGCCAATTCTCCAATGTCAACCGACGTCCAAGGCACTACTCCCTTCAACAAGGTTGCATCGCCTTGGAACGGGTCGATCTCTTCGTCCGCTTTTAACTCCGAGAGGGAAGACACTGGCTAAGGCCAGTGGCACACGAAGACCGCGGTAAAAAATCTTAGAGCCCACGAATCGGCGTGCCTCGCGTAACGACCTCCAAGAGGTTGCGAGGCAAGCCGCCGGTGACGCGGACTTGATCGATGTCGAGCAGCGAGTGCATGATCGTGGCCATCAAGTCGGGGATGCGGACCGGGTCGGATGCCGGTTCGCCGCCGTCGCGCGAGGATTGCCCGACGACTTGCCCCGATCGCAGGCCACCGCCGTAGATCAATAGCGGAGCAAGGTTGCCCCAATGATCTCGGCCTCCTTTGCCGTTGATCTTTGGTGTGCGACCCATCTCGCCGCAGCAAACCAGCAAGATCTTATCGCTGAGGCCGCGAGCTTCGACATCGTCGATGAATGCAGACACCGCGTGATCAAACGGAGCACCGACATAGCCCATGCCTTCGGTCATCGGCGCGTTGTTGATGTCGGCATGCATGTCCCAAACGAAACTGGTGGTGATCGTCACAAACCCGCAGCCTCGCTCGCACAATCGCCGCGCAAGCAACATCAGCTTACCGATCGATGCGCCGTGGTCGGCGTAGTGCTTGCGGTTGTTCCACTTTTTGTCGATGCGGTCGGGATTGGCCAGCGGCAAGGTGTCGTAGCGAGCGATCGTCCGCGGATCTTCCTTTGAAAAATCGAACGCATCGGATACGCCGCTGAGCAACGCATCGAACGCTTGCCGCTGCAAAGCGAACGTGCCGCCAACTCCTGCATCGGCATCGGCCAAGCGTTTCCACGAGTCGAGCGTCGTCAGCAGCGTGCGGCGATCTTCTAAGCGAGTCTGCGGGAGATTCAGCGTCAGGTCTTGCTGCAGTCCAGCTCCGGCCCCCGGCACGAACGGCGCGTAAGCGGTGCCTAAGTCGCCCGCCGATTCGAAGTCGCCGAACGATTTGATCGCCGGCCCGGCCTCGGGGTCGACCGCTCTCGGGAAAAGCATCACGTTGCTCGGCATCGCCGTGTCAGCTCGCATCGGACCGGCGATGCGCGAATAGAGCGAACCCATGTTGGCTCGCAGCGTATCGGCGCACATCACCGGCTTGATGTCGTGATTGCCGTTGCCGGTGACAAAAGAGCGCACCACGTTAAACAGATGTGCCCGCTGCGCGAGTTTTTCAAGCGTACGGCCAAACGTGATGCCGGGAATGCTGGTCGGCAGTTCGCCGGTGGTGCAGCGGATGCTCGACGGCGCATCCATCTTGGGATCGAACGTTTCAAACTGCGACGGCCCGCCGTGCATGAAGAGAAACACGACCGAACGATCTTTGAGCCCATGTTTCTGCTGACTGGCCATCAGCCGCTGCAAATCCCACTGGCTCAGAGCCAATCCCCCCAGTCCGACGCTGCCGATGCGCAGGAACTCGCGACGAAACACTCGGCCACGATCCGAATATTGATTCGTAAAACACAACATCGAAATGGCCTCTGCGTGGTTCCGGTGATTAGCGGTCTGTGCACGTATAATACCCGGTCTCGCGGCCTCAGCGGTAATAGGTTTTTACCGCTGAGGCGCAGAGAGAGTGGAGAGCGCAGAGAGTACAATCTCAGCGGCCTCTGCGTTTCCTCTCCGCGTCTCTGCGTTCAAAAAACGAGCCGATCATGAGAACAATTCGAACCCGCAGCGCT
>JBQCEI010000580.1:0-2638 GCA_051960375.1 Aureliella sp.
TGCTGGAACATGTCACGAACGCGAGCCGCACCGACGCCGACGAACATTTCGACGAAGTCGCTGCCGCTGAGGCTGAAGAACGGCACGCCCGCTTCGCCAGCGATCGCTTTGGCCAGCAGCGTCTTGCCGGTACCCGGAGGTCCGACCAGCAGCACACCCTTGGGGATGCGGCCACCGAGGCGCTGATACTTGTAGGGATAGCGCAGGAAGTCGACGATCTCGCGAACTTCTTCGACCGCTTCATCGACGCCGGCGATGTCGTCGAAGGTGATGCCGATGTCTTCTTGAGCGTAGAGGCGACCGCGCGAGCGGCCGAACGACATCGGCGAACTGATGCCGCCGATCCGTCGCATGGTGATCGTCATCACCAGCACGGTGGCGACCAGGATCAGCAGCAGCAGACCGTACTGCGACATGAAGGTCGGCCCGTCGGCGTAGGTCCACAGAATGTTGCTCTGCTGGAGCAGATTGGTCAGTTCTTCATTGGCGCGTTCAGAATCGTCCTTGCGGGCCCGAAACTTGGCTTCTCGTGGGGCCTGAGTTTCGTTGCCACCGTTGTCGATCATGCGGTAGGTCATCTGACCATAGACAACCGTCTTGTCGACGCGGATGTCCTGGAGCTTGCTCACTTCCATCCGGTCGGACTTGGAGCGCAAGGGGACGATGATCTTGCCCGAGAATCCGTCGGCCAGCCGCTCGGTGCCTTGCTCGGTATAGCGAGTGTTCTTCAGCAAGGCGACCAGATCAGGATAGCGCAGCTGCTTGGTGGTGCTGTCTACGATGAAAACGCTGACCGTCAACAGCAACACGGCGATCAGCGCGAGATACCACATCCAGTTGCCTGGCGTGCGCGACTCCCCAGACCGCCTCTCTTGCCCCTCGTCGCCATTTTTCGCCATATCGTGAACCTCAGTTTTTCGATGCGCCGGCTGCTGTGCGGCTCAACTTGCGTGGTTGGAACAATTCTGCCATGTTAGTGCCCAAGGCTAGCGAAGCTGTTAGTGCTTAGCTGCACTGGAGTTTACCTTCGCAGGCCGTGGTTAACGCATTGTTTGGCGACGAGTGTTGGCTGGCAAGCACCCCGCCGGCGGCCTTGCGTAGGGCGTATGCCGATTGTAGAGGGTGTAGGCCGAGCAAACTCTGGTCATTGGTTCACTAGTCCGGCTCGAGAGACGCCGCGTCCACCGAAGAGCGATTTTCTGCCGGATTATTTGCCGGCGATGTGCACTTACAATTTCGTCTCCCGTTTCTTGTCAGGATTGATCTCCAGTGCAGAGTCCGTCAGGTCGCTCAGTAGCCGTTTTGGGGGCCACCGGCAGCATTGGGCGGGCGACCCTCGACGTCTTGGCGAACCTGGGCGCGGGCTGGCGCGTGCTGGGGCTTTCGGCCCACTCGCGCATCGAAGAACTCGTGCCGGTGGCCCGGGCGACGGGAGCCCGTTACCTGGTTGCCAGCTGCGATGCCTCCGCTCAGCCGCTCGCTCAGTTGCTCGAAAGCGACCAGCTGCCGGCCGGCTGCCAACTGCGCTACGGCTCAGCGGCGCTGGCGGAACTGGCTGCTCATCCCGAGGTGGACACTGTGGTGGCGGCGATCGTCGGCTCGGCAGGAGTCGAAAGTACGCTGGCTGCCGCGCGGGCTGGCAAGCGCATCGCGCTAGCGAACAAAGAATCGCTGGTGGTCGCCGGCAGCCTCGTCACCCGGGCTGCAGCCGAAAGCGGCGCGCGGCTGATCCCGATCGATAGCGAACACAGCGCTATCTTCCAGGCATTGCAGGCG
This sequence comes from Aureliella sp., assembly GCA_051960375.1. GTDB lineage: Bacteria > Planctomycetota > Planctomycetia > Pirellulales > Pirellulaceae > Aureliella. Next base: position 1,777 of record JBQCEI010000580.1, read on the forward strand.
GGCCGGCCGGCCGAGGTGGAACGGATCGTTTTGACGGCCAGCGGCGGACCGTTCCGCACCTGGTCGCAGCAGCGGCTTGAGCAGGCGACGGTCGAAGACGCGCTGGCCCATCCGACTTGGCAAATGGGCAAGAAAATCTCGGTCGATTCGGCGACGATGATGAACAAGGCGCTGGAGATCATCGAGGCCAAATGGCTCTTCGGCTTGCCGGCTGACCGGATCGACGTCGTCGTCCATCCGCAATCGATCGTGCACTCGATGGTCGAGTTCGTCGACGGCTCGGTCGTCGCCCAGCTCAGCCCGCCCGACATGCGGTTGCCGATCCAGTACGCGCTGACCTATCCCGAGCGGCGCCCTTGCCCCTGCCCTAAAATGAATTGGCGGGCCGGCGCGGAACTGTCGCTTCAGCCAGTTGACCTGGATCGCTTCCCCGCCGTAGGGTTAGGCTGGGAAGTGGCTCGCCGCGGCGGCTCGACCGGCGCGGTGCTCAACGCGGCCAACGAAGCGGCGGTGGCGTTGTTTTTGCAAGCAAAACTGCGATTCGTCGATATTGTGCCGGCGTGTCGCAGCATTCTCGATGAACATCATTTTGAGCCCGACCCGACGCTCGAAGAGCTGCTGGCGCTAGACCGCTGGTCGCGCCAAGAAATCGAGCGCTGGGCGGCACTTTGTTAGGCTTTAGGCTTCAGAGCCGAAGACCGGCAGGCAGTTGGATGGATCGGCCGCTGGCGTTAGCCCGCGGTTCTCAACGGGATGAAAAATCTAAAGCCTGAGGCCTGACGCCTGAGGCCTCAAAAATCTGCTCGCGCTAGTGGAGCTCGGGCGCTAAAAAATTGGCACTCACTGATTTGGCACTAATGTT
>JBQCEI010000581.1:0-2462 GCA_051960375.1 Aureliella sp.
TTCACCTCACGCGCAACTTGCTGCAGCGCTGGATGGGCTTGGCGACGATCAGCCTGCAGACGGCCTCGGGTAGCGCTCAAGCCGAACTGACTATCGAAGGCATCCTCGAAACCGACGAGCTGCGCGACTTTCTCTATGCTCGGATGCGAGGAGCTCGCGATGAGCGTCGTCAGCCGCAGCCTGCGGACGACCACTCCACCGAAGAGTCGGTCGCTCTCGCAGCGACGCTCCCTTCCCAGCGGACGCTGCAGACGCTGATTGAGATTCGCGATGCGCTCGGAGTGCTCGTTGCCCGCCAAGGAGCCAAATCATGATCGGAGACCAAGCCGTCTTGCGCGCGAGCCAGTGGTGTTACCGAGGCGTATGGAGCGTGCTGACTCGGTGGTTGTCGGTACCGATCGAACCGCCGCATTTGGCCGGCGCCGATGACAGCCAAGTACGCGCCTTTCGACCAGCCGAAGGCTACCTGCGCTATCGCAAATTTTTCTTCTGGTTCGGCTTGGCGATCGTCGACGTTGCGCTCATCGCCGCTTGGATCGCTGTGCTGATCAATGCTCCGCTGGCGGGCATTATTCTCGCGCCGCTGTTCTGGTTCGTGATCATTGTGCCGGACATCTTGGTCTACATCGGCATCCACTTGCGCTACGATACGACCTGGTATGTGCTGAGCGACCGTACGATGCGACTGCGCCGCGGCATCTGGGTCATTCGCGAAGTGACGATTACCTACGAGAACATCCAGAACGTGTCGATTCGACAAGGGCCGATCCAGCGGCTGTTCGGCATCTCCGACATCGTCGTGCAAACCGCTGGCGGCGGTGGGCCGACGGGCCAGCATGGCGAGCAGTCCCTGGGCGGGCATCAGGGCTTGCTGGAAGGCATCGCCGATGCGGTCGACCTGCGCGATCTAATCATGGCTAAATGGACCTCCGCCAAATCAGCCGGCCTGGGCGACGAACGCCACAATGCTTCGATCGAACCCGTCTATGGCCTCGCGCGCGCCGAACAAAAAGTCCTGGAAGAGATTCGAAACCTAGCCGTCCAGCTCGCAGCCACCACACCCGCCTCTGCGCCCTCCGCTCTCTCCGCGTCTCCGCGGTAAAAAACGGCCCTAGGAGGCGATGCGGCCGTCCTCGAGGCGGATCACCTTGTCGCATTCGGCGGCGATCGACTCATCGTGCGTGACCATGACGATGGTCAGTCCCTGCTCGCGGTTCAGTTCGAACAGCAGCTGCAGAATGTGCCGGCCGGTTTCGCGGTCGAGATTGCCGGTCGGCTCGTCGGCCAAGAGCAGTTGCGGGTCGCCGATCAGAGCGCGGGCGATCGCGGCACGCTGCATTTCACCGCCGGACAGCTCCGATGGCTTGTGCCCCATGCGATGCGCCAGGCCGACGCGTTCGAGCAGCCCTTCGGCGCGAGCTCGATAGCTGACGCGATTGCGCAAGTAGTTGAACAGCCCTTGCTGGATCATCACCGGCATCATCACGTTCTGCAGCGTCGTGATCTCGGGCAGCAGGTGATAGAACTGGAAAATCATTCCCAGCTTGCTGTTGCGAAAATGGTCGCGGCGGCGTCGCGACAGATTGTCGATGCGGCCTCCTTCGAAGTAGATCTCCCCTTCGTCGGGCGTGTCGAGCGTGCCGAGCAAATGCAGCAGCGTGCTCTTGCCCGAACCGCTTTGGCCGAGAATCGCCGTGATCTTGCCGCGCGACGCGCGGAAGTCACAACCGGCGAGCACCGGCACTTCGTTGCGGCCTTTGCGGTACGTCTTGGCGAGTTGTTTGGCTTCGAGCACGTCGTCGGCAGTCGACACCAAGGGGATGCGGCCGGCGATGACGACGCTGGCTTGGCCTTCCTCGCCAGGACCGATCTCTTTCACTTCGCGACGACGCGGCGTCATCCGCAGGTTGGAACCGTCGACCAGATTACTCATAGCGCAATGCCTCCACAGGTCGCATGCGCGCAGCTCGCAGGGCCGGCAGCACGGCGGCTGCGACTGCGATCAATACTGCACCGACGACGACCCAAACCACCATCCATGGACGAACCAACGTGGGAATACTGTCGAAGTAGTAGATCGTGGGATCGAAAACTTCCTGACCGGTGATGTACTCGAGCACGTCAGCGATGCCGTTGATGTTGGCTACGAACAGCAGTCCGAGCACTCCGCCAACGCCCGCGCCGACGGCGCCGAGCAAAACGCCATAGCCCATAAAAATCGCCGCAATCCCCTGCCCTGGCGCACCGAGCGACTTGAGGATGCCGATGTCCTTGGTCTTCTCGACCACGATCATGAAGAACGTCGCCAGAATGCCGAAGCCGGCCACGGCGATGATCAGAAAGAGCAGGATGTTGAGGATCGTCGTTTCCATCTGCACCGCCGCAAGCAGCGGCCCTTGCAGATCGCGCCACGTGCTCACCTGAACCATCATCTCCATCGGAAAGGCCGCGCGAAGGCGATC
>JBQCEI010000582.1:0-2333 GCA_051960375.1 Aureliella sp.
CGACGCATCCGCTGTTTCACATCTACGGCACGATGGCCGGCGACGTGCCGTGGAACGTCTACCCGATTCACCGCGCCTGGGAAATCGAATCGCTCAAGCCCGATGCTCAAGTCCTGATGACCACCAGCGATCGAGCGCTGCCGGCGTTGATTCTGGAGCCGCGAGGGGAAGGACAGATTTTGACGCTGACGACACCGCTGCCACCGAAGAACCAGTCGGGCGAAGTGCCTTGGAATACGCTCACCGCTGGCACCTATCCCTGGCCGGCCTTCGGTCTCTTGCTCGGCGCAGCGCGATTGCTAAGCGGTCAAACGCAGTCGCGATACAATTATGTAGTCGGCGAAACGGTATCGCTGAGCAATGATCCGAAGGTTTACTCAACGCATTACGAACTGTTCGCGCCCAACGGTCAGACGCGCCGCGTGCAAGCGGCCAATGGCATGTTGCTGCTGGGCACGCTCGATCAAGCCGGCACTTACCGCCTTCGGGGTTTGAAGGGGAGCGTTCCCGGCCGCGGCGTAAGCGTCAACACGCCCGCCAGCGATACGGTGCTCGAGCGGCTGGAACCGAAAGACCTCGACGGTCTTCTCGGAGCCGGCAATTATCGCTTGGCCCGCGAGCACGAGGACATTGAAAGCAGTGTCGGTCAAGCCCGTTACGGCCGCGAGCTGTTTCCGCTGCTGATGGTCTGCGTCGCCGGAATCTTCCTGGCCGAACAAGCGATGTCCAATCGCTTTTACAAACTGCGACTGACACCTGCGAGAGCCGCAGCATGAGCCAGTGGAGTTTCGAACCTGTCTTCGGCTGGGCCGGCGTGATCCCGCTGGCGCTGCTCATGCTGGCCAGCCTCTGGTTCACGCTGACCGCTCCGGGCATCGGCGGTCTGGGTCGAGCGTGGCTCGTCGCGCTGCGCCTGCTGGCGACCTCGCTGTTGTTGCTCGGCTGGCTGCGACCGGGAATGGTGACGACCGTGCACCGCGACAGCGATTCGGCGATCGCCGTCTTGGTTGACGCTTCGCAGAGCATGACGATGCCCAGCGGCTACGGCGACAAGTCGCGCTGGAGCGTGGCTCACGACGTGTGGCAGCAAATCGAGCGTGAATCCCAATCGGGTTTCGGCAAAACGCACTTCGTTCCGTACCTCTTCGACTCCAAGCTCCATAGCGTATCGACCGGTTCGGAAAAGGATTTTTCTACCGCGATGACCTCGGTGTGGAAAACGCCGCCGGGTGGCAAAGCGACCGACTTGGGAACTGCGCTGGCGGAACTGCAGCGGACGCAGCTCGATCCTCCGCTACGGGCGGCGATTATGCTGACCGATGGTACGCAAACCGTCATTCCGCCGTCGGCCGATCCTACGCTCGTTGCCCGTCAGCTCGCTCAGCTCGATCAACCAATCGTGATGGTCGGCATCGGTCCGCGCTCGGAGAAGAGCCAGCTGCGCGATCTGGCGATCGAAGGGGTGCCCGAACATGTGACCGCTTTTGAAAAGAATCGCGTCACGGTGCCGGCGGTCGTTCGAGTTCGAGGCATGCAGAACGCGCCGATCAAGATCGCGATGACGCTGCGCTCGAGCGGCCAGGCCGACATCCCGCTGAAGACGCTCGATATTCTTGCCAGCCAAGCCGATCAAACGCTGCCGCTGAACCTGGAAGTCGAGGCGCCCAAGAGCGGCGAGTACTTGCTCGAGATTAAAGCTTCGGTCGATGGCAACGAGTTGGTAACCAGCAACAACACCGCCTTCTCGTTCATGACGGTGCGGGCCGGCGGTTCGCGCATCTTGTATATCGAAGGCCAGCCGCGACACGAGCAGACGTTTCTGAAACGCTCGCTCAATGCCTCACTCGATTTTCAAGTCGATTACCTCTGGGTCCAGCAGCTGGCGCGGAAGCGCTGGCCCATCGATCTGACCAAGGAACAGAACTTTGAGCTCTACGATGCGTTCATCCTCGGCGACGTCGACGCGCGAGCGCTCGGCCGCGTGTCGCTGGCGGCGCTGCGGCGGCGAGTCGAAAACGGAGCAGGGTTGTTAACGCTCGGCGGCTATCACAGTTACGACGCCGGAGGTTACGGCACTACCGAATTGAAGCAGTTGGCCGATGTCTTGCCGATCACGCTTTCGAACGTGCCGCCGCAATCATTCGACGGGCCGATCGACCAGCGTTTTCATCTGCCGGGCCCTGTGAAATTCGTGCCGACGATTCCGCATCCGATCACGACGCTGGCGATGGAGCCCGAGAACGCGCAGATCTGGAAATCGCTCAAGCCGCTGCTCGGAGCCAACAAGTTTGGCAAAGTCAAAGTCGCTCCCGGCGTGCAGGTGATCGCCGAGA
>JBQCEI010000583.1:0-2270 GCA_051960375.1 Aureliella sp.
ACCCCCGAAACTACAAGCGGCGCTACCATCGCGGCAACCCCCGCTTGGACGACTCGGACGACGATTCCGCAGCCGGCGATCAGAAGAAGCGATCGAAGTTCGCCGCCAAACTGTTCGCCCGCAAGAAGTCAGCGGCCGATCGCGAGCAGCGCGAACAAGATGATGCTCAAGATGCACCGGCCGCCGAAAAACGCTCGCTGCGCGATCGCATGCGACTGAAGCGCAAACCGCGAGCTGAAGGGGATGAAGAAAAACCGGTCAAGCAAAAGGCCAAGCCCGCGGCTCGCGGCGATGACTCGGGTGACTCGGCCGACGGTGAAGCGAAGCGCAGCTGGCTCCGCAAACCATCGCTGCCGAAGGTTTCGATTCCCAAGCCGCGCATGCCGAAGCTGAAGTTGCCGAGCTTCCGCTTGCCGCCCCCCGATGCTTCGGGCGAAGGCGACGGAGATAACGAAGGCCAGGCGAAACGCGTACCGAGCACCAACACTTCGCGGCCTCTGGCGAGCACCAGCGTATGCTACATATCGCTGCCTCAAGGCCAAGACGACGACGCCGACTATTGGCGCGGCCTGAGAAAAGCCGAACGCAAACGCCTCAAGCGCATGCAGCGCGATGAAGACAACGACCGCCGCGCGGCCTGACCGGGCTGGCCGGCAAAGTTGATCCAGAAGACCTCTCACCCCCGGCCCCCTCTCCCCGAAGCAGGGCGAGGGGAGAGAAGATTTTTATAGACCAGGCGCACAACTTTCTTCACTCCCCCTCGCCCCGCTTCGGGGAGAGTGGGCCGGCGGGTGAGGGGCCGATTTCGATTGACTAACTGAGCGATGCTTCGAGCACTTGCCGGATGCGCTGCGAGGCCTGGCCGTCGCCGTAGGGATTGGCCAGCGATGATCGGCGACGGTACTCGGCCGGATCGTCGAGCAACAAGGCGGCTTCTTCCAAGATCCGCTGCGGCTCGGTGCCGACCAGGCGGCAGGTGCCGGCGGCCACACCCTCAGGCCGCTCAGTCGTGTCGCGCATCACCAGCACCGGCTTGCCCAGCGACGGGGCTTCTTCCTGCACTCCGCCCGAATCGCTGAGCAGGAACGTGCAGTGATCCATCAGCCACACAAACTGCAGATAATCGACCGGTTCAATCAGAGCGATGGCCGGGTTGCTGCCGAGCAAGCGGTTGACCGGCTCGCGCACGTTCGGGTTCAAGTGCACGGGATACAAGATGCCGACATCGGGATAGCGGCGGGCCAGTTCGGCGATCGCCTGGCAGATGCGTTCAAAGCCTCCGCCGAACGATTCGCGGCGATGGCCAGTCACCAGAATCCAGCGACCACCCTCGGAGACCAGAAAGCGATCGACAAACTCTGCCGGCATGCCGGTCGAGCGGATCACCGAATCGCGAGTCACGCCGCGCGAGGTCAATTGATCGCGAACCCACAACAGCGCATCGACGACCGTGTTGCCGGTGACAAAGACCTGCGAGCCGTCGATCGATTCGGCCAGCAGATTATCGCGGCTGAGGTCGGTCGGGCAGAAGTGCCACTTAGCCAGCGGTGAAGTCAAGCGACGGTTCATCTCTTCGGGAAACGGAGACTGCATGTTGCCGGTGCGCAAGCCCGCTTCGACATGCCCGACCGGCACGCCGTGATAGAACGCCGCGATGGCTGAGGCGAGCACGGTCGTCGTGTCGCCTTGCACCAATAGCGCTGCGGGCTGCTCGCGCTGGCACCACTGCGATACCGACTGGATGACGCGGGCCGTCAGATCGGCCAGCGTCTGCCCGGGCTGCATCAAATCGAGATCGTGTTCGGGTCGAATACCAAAGACGCTCAAGGTCTGGTCGAGCATCTGGCGATGCTGCGCCGTCGCCAGGAACACAGGCACGAGCGTCTCGGAGCGCTGCAGCTCGAAGTAAACCGGAGCCATCTTGATGCACTCGGGGCGAGTTCCGGCTACGACGCCGATTTTTTTCTTCATGGATGCGGACTTAAGCAGATCAGAAAGAGGTGAACCGAGAGCGACATGAGAACGGTACTCTGCAGCTTACTTGCATGTGAGACGATCGCAAAGCGGTTAGGAGAGTGTGCTGTTGGGCACTGCAGACTGTTAACAGCGGCCCGGAGGGCCCGCCGTTAGTAGCCCGGGGCGGAAGCCCCGGGAAAAGCGACAGCGCAAGAATCGCCCGCCCCGGAAGGGGCCGTCGTAGCGACGCTGCAGTACCTACGCCGGCCCCTCCGGGGCGGAAATTTCACGGGCCTGCTTCGTCCCGGGGCTTC
>JBQCEI010000584.1:0-2574 GCA_051960375.1 Aureliella sp.
GTTGCGGCGGGAAGGGGTTTTTACCGCGGAGAACGCGGAGATGGACTGATAAAACTACGCGGTGGTTTAGTTAGCTACAACCAAGTCTCGTTGCGCATCGCAGAATCACAGCGGTTCAGGTTCGCCCCGGAGGGGCCGTCGTTAGTAGCCCGGGGCGGAAGCCGGCGGAAGCCCCGGGGACAAAGTATGCCAAGGCAATTTCCGCCCCGGAGGGGCCGGCGTAGGCGGTGTGGCGGCGCTACGCCGGCCCCTCCGGGGCGGACGATGCTCGCGTTCTCGCATTCCCGGGGCTTCCGCCTCGGGCTACTGACGGCGGGCCCTCCGGGCCGCATTAACAGCCTGCCGCCGCTAGGCAATAACGCGGCTGCTCGATGCATTGTCGGTGGTGGCGCGAGTGATCGCCCGGGCGATTTTGCGGCTGCCCCTGGCCGATGGTTCGATCGGCGAGACGCTCGAGTAGTCGGCTGCTTCGTTGCAGATCAGTCGCAGATCGATCAGCGTCAGATTCCGCTGGAAGGCAGTGCGCGTGATCGTGTCGTTGAAGAGGCACAATCCGGCAAGCTCCGAAGGGCCCAGGCCGGGTATCGCATCGTAGATGGTGCACACGGCCAGCGGCAGCCTCAGTTCGAGAAGTTCGGCGATCAGCCGTCGGTACTCGCGGGCGAACTCCGCGCAGGCCCGGCCGACTACCTCGAGGGCATGCCGAACATCGTGGCTTTTCTGGCTAAAAACATTGCCGGCGGTCCAGAGTGCATTGTTGCCGCCGACGCTCAGCACGAGATGGGTTGCCGCGGTGGGAATGCGTCCAATTTGGTCGAAGACCGAAGCGACCGTCCCGCCGTCGACGGCCAAGAGAGTCGCTCGCCAGCCCCGCGGCAAAGCCGGCCCGAGTTGTTCGATCACTGCTTCATCGACATCAACATACGAAGCGTTGTCAAAGATCGAATCGCCCAGCAGTACGATGTGGCCCGCCATTGGTGCCGCTCCGGAGAGAATTTTTTTACGCAGAGACGCAGAAATTTTATATGCCTGCCGCTACTCGTGCTTGCCCTGCGACCTCTGCGTCCCTCCCCTGCGTCTCTGCGTTAAAAAACGGGGAGCCGGGTTCCAAAAATCCCGGATCGTGTTGGGCACTCGATGTGCAGGCAATCGGGTAAAATGCCAGCTGTCTCTCCGAGGTCGATCGCATGGCAGTTTTGGGATCGTTCGAATCATGAAGACGCAAAAACTCACTCCGGTGGACGCTTACCTGTCCGGTAGCTGGGAAGCGCTGGGCAATGGAGCGCCTGTGCTGGTGGCGCTGGCACAGATGTGCAGCGAGGCCTGGACGCGGGGCGCCCCGAGTTCGGCCCAGCTGCATGCAGAACCGTCCCATGCACAGCCGCTGCAGGGGCAGGCTGCACAGAGCTCTCACGACTCAGCCTCCGCTGGCGGCCTGTCGCTCGATGAGTTCAGCGGCGAAGCCTTGGCGATTTTGTTTGCGGCTCGCGATCGCGGCATCATCGAGCTCAAGGCGGTCAACACGGCCTTCGACGCCGCAGCCCGGCTGTTGGCGGTGTATGTTGAGGAGACCGACGAGCGGACGATTGCGTTCCGCGATTCGCACAAGCCCGAGATCACGGTGCGTTTCCTCGACGGATTCCGCGAGCTATGCGAGCGCGGCTTAGTGATTCATCATATTTATCGCGACTTCTCGTTGTCCCCGCGGGGCTTCGAACTGGCGCGCGAGGTGCAACGCGAGCGAGTGCAGCGTTGGCTCGATATGGCTACTGAATTTGGGTTGCATGACTGATGAGACGAACCGGCGGGTTTATCTGGACCGTGTGTGGCCTGCTGGTGATCGCCCTGACTGGCGTCATCATCTGGTTTAGCTTGAATCAAGCAGGGGCATCGGTTTCTTTTGCCGAGGAAATGGTCTCCGCGCCGGCGCCGGTGCCCATGCCGCCGATCTCGCCCGAGCCGACGGTGACGGCGAAGGAAGCCGCGGCCAACGGCGAGCATCCGCTCGACCCCGCGCTGAAGCTGGCTCACGAGGTGCTGGACAAGCTCAATGCCGAGCTGGACGATTACACCGCCGAGATGATCAAACGCGAACGCATCTCCGGTTCGCTCGGCCCCGAGACGCGGATGGACATCAAGGTCCGCACGCGCCGTGTGGAGAACGGCAAAACGGTTCGGCCGCTCGAGGTCTACTTAAAATTCCTCGATCCCTGGCTGGCCCGCGGTCGCGAAGTGATTTGGAGCGAAGGACGCAACGGCGCAAAACTGGTCGCGCACGAAGGAGGTTTGAAAAATCTGGTGCGCGTCAGCCTGGCTCCGACCGATAGCCTGGCCATGATGGGCAACAAGTATCCGATCACCGAGATTGGCCTCAATCGCCTGGTCGAGAAGCTGATCGAGAAAGGGGAGCGCGACAAGAAGCTCGGTCCCTGCCAAGTCACGATCGACGAAGGGCACAAGGTGGGCGATCGCGACTGCAAGCTCGTTCAAGTGGTGCACCCCGAGCGCGACCCTCGCTTTGATTTTCACATCGCCCAGATCTTCATCGACGAGGAACGGATGATTCCGCTGCGC